>NZ_JBNFOJ010000134.1:0-7976 GCF_057364705.1 Brevundimonas sp. CURTG3B2_SDJG | reverse complement strand
GCGGGGCCGACACCTGGCCGCGGCCTGGCGGGGCCAGGGGTCTGGGCCCGCTGGTTCAACTGCCCCAGCGAGGTCTGCGCCGCCTGGAGCGGGCCGCCGTGCTCGCCGTTCAGATAGACGTCGAAGGCGGTGACGTCCTGAACCTCGACGGTGGCGGCGACGCGAGAGGCGCGCGCCGCAGGCGTCGCCGGCGGCCAGCTGGCGGGCGAACAGCACCTGGCCGTCCCCCATGCGGACGATCAGATAGGCGGACTTCCGGGCCTGCAGGCACGACCTGCGAGGCGCTGGCCGCGGCGCCGTACAGGGCGCCGGCGCGGATTGAAGGCCTTGGCCACGGGGGTCTGAGGCGCGACAGGCTGGCCGTCGGTCTGGGCCGGGTCGGCTCCGGTCAGCTCGGTTTCCAGGCCGGGCGTGACGTAGAGCGCCGGGATGGTCTGGTCCGGCGGCGCGGGGCTGCGGCGCGGTCAGGCGCATCGCCGCGGCCTGCCCCGGCACCGTGCCCAGGCGCCAGCTTTCGGGAATCTCGGCGATGTCCGACGGCTGCGGCGCGCGCATCAGGTTGACGCGCTGCAGGACGTTCCAGCCCACGATGGCGACGACCAGAGCCAGGGCGCCGGCGATCAGGCGGGGCGAATAGCGCTTCACCTCCTCGAAGGCGACGCCGACCGGCGGCTGCAGCGGCACGGACGGGTCCGGGCTTTCGCGCTTGAAGCGTTCGACGGCCAGCTGTTCGTCCAGGCCCAGGGCGCCGGCGTAGGCGCGCACATAGCCGATCGAGAAGACCCGGTTGGGCAGGACCGAGAAGTCGTTCTGCTCCAGCGCGGTCAGATAGCGGGACGGGACGCGGGTGAGGCTGGACAGTTCCGCCAGCGACCGGCCGGAGGTTTCGCGCGCCTGGCGCAGCCCGTCGCCGAGAGTCGGCGCGTCGGTGATGGAAGGCGCCATGTCCTTCCAGTCCTCCCGCACTCCGTACTCTTCCGAGCTCTTGCCCGCATCCAGCGCCATGACGCCCGACCCCACGCTCGGCGACCCGGAAACCGCGTCAGCCGTACTCGAACCCGGGCCCTGTATCATATCGGGATGACAGGACGGTCCTGCCCCCGCAGTCCCGCCGAATTCGCCTTGTGGATAACTCATAAGAGTCGACCGATCAATGATTTGTTAAGCACCTTGGCCGTTCCGGCCCGGTACGGATCAGATCGCGACGTTCAACTTCCGGGCCAGCGTCTCCAGCTCTCCGCGGATCGAGGCGGACGAGGATCCCAGCAGGTTGGTCATCCCCCGGCGGGCGGCGGCCAGGTCGGCCGACAGGATCATGCGCTTGACCGGCCCGACGCCGCCCGCCGGCGCCGACAGGCGGGTGAAGCCCAGGGTCAGCAGGGCGAAGGCCTCGAGCGGACGGCCCGCCAGCTCGCCGCAGACCGAGACCGGCGTGCCGGTGTCGGCGCATTTGCGCTGGATCTCGGCCAGGGCGCGCAGGGCCGGCGGCGACAGGGGGTCGTAGCGGTCCGAGACCAGCGGGTTCGTGCGGTCCGCGGCGAACATGTACTGGAAGAGATCATTGGTGCCGATCGACACGAAGTCGGTCAGGGGCAGCAGGGCGTCCAGGTGCCACAGCAGCGACGGGCACTCGATCATGGCCCCGACGCGCAGCAGGGCCGGCAGCTCGCGTCCGCGACGCCGGGCCCAGGCGCATTCGATGTCGACCAGTTCGCGCGCGGCCCGGAACTCCTCGACCGTGGCGATCATGGGGAACATGACGCGCAGCTCCCGCCCCGCCGCGGCGCTCAGCAGGGCGCGAAGCTGCAGGCGCAGCAGCCCCGGCCGGTCCAGGCCCAGGCGGATGGCGCGGCGGCCCAAGGCCGGGTTCTCCTCGCGCTCGGTCTCCAGGTACGGCAGGACCTTGTCCCCGCCGATGTCCAGGGTGCGGAAGGTGACCGGACGATCGCCGGCGGCGTCCAGGACCAGGCTGTAGAGCGCCGTCTGGCTGTCCAGGCGCGGCAGTTCCTCGGAGACCATGAATTGGAACTCGGTGCGGAACAGGCCGATGCCCTCGGCGCCGGTGGCGTCCAGGTTCTCCAGATCCACGGCCAGGCCCGCGTTGGTCATCAGGCTGACCCGCTGGCCGTCCAGGGTGACCGCCGGGGTGTCGCGCAGCTTGGCGAACTCGGCCTGCCGGTGGCTCCGGACCTCCATGCGCGACTGAACGGCGGACAGCATGTCCGGCCGGGGGCGCAGGAAGGCCTCGCCCGTCTCGCCGTCGACGATGACCAGGTCGTTCTCGGACAGGCGGTCGCGCAGGCCCATGAGGCGGCCGACGCACGGAATCTGCAGCGCCCGGGCGACGATGGCGGCGTGGCTGGCGGCCGAACCTTCCTCGAGCAGCAGGCCCCGGATCTTGTGGCGCGGATACTCCAGCAGATCGGCGGGGCCGAGGTTGCGGGCGACCAGGATGGCGTCGTCGGGCAGGTCGCGCTCGCCCGGCCGGTCGCCCGCCAGCACGCGCAGCAGGCGGTTGGCCAGGTCCTCGAAGTCGTGCAGCCGTTCCTTGATGTAGGGATCGCGCGCCTTGGCGAAGCGGGCCCGGTGTTCGTTCCTGACCCGGTCGACGGCGGCCTCGGCGGTCAGGCCGGTGCGCACGGCCTCCTCCAGCGACCGGTTCCAGCCCCGGTCGTCGGCGAACATCCGGTAGGTTTCGAGCACCTCGAACGACGGGCCCGACAGGCCGCCCTGCCCGCCTTCCAGCATGCCGTCGATATTGGCCTTCAGCGCGATCAGCGCCTCGCGCAGGCGGATCTCCTCGACCTGCTGGTTCTCGGCCAGCAGGTTCTCGGGCGCGACCGGCGCCTCGTGCAGCACGACCCGGCCGTAGGCCAGGCCTTCGGCGAACCGCTGGCCCTTCAGCCGCTCCGGCCGATGAGGGGCGACCTCGATGTCGCGCAACTCGTCCTGGCCCAACAGCTCGCCCGAGGCCACGGTCTCGGCCAGGACCATGGCGATGGTCTGGATGTCCTCGACCTCTTCCTCGTCGTAGCGGCGCTCGGACCGGTTCTGGACGACCAAGACGCCGATGGCGCGGCCGCCGCGCAGCAGGGGGGCGCCCAGGAAGGCGTGGTAGGGATCTTCGCCGGTCTCCGGCCGGTACGAGAAGCTGGGATGGGACGGGGCGTCCGACAGGCTGATCGGCGCGGCCGACCGGGCCACCTCGCCGACCAGGCCCTCGCCCGGACGAAGGCGGGTGTTGTGGACGGCCTCGGGCTTCAGGCCCTGGGTGGCGAACAGCTCCAGATCCCCGGACGCGCGGCGCAGGTAGATGGAGCACACTTCGGCGACCATCGACTGGGCGATGATGCGGACCACGTTGTCCAGGCGATCCTGGGCGGGCGAGGCGCCCGCCATCGCCTCGCGGATCTGGCGAAGCAGGTTGCGGGGGCCGCGCGCGACGAGTCCGGGCGTCGGCATTCGCGTGTCGGTCCTCTGCGACGGTTGGCGACGTTTTCGTCTAGCCTGACCTGGACCATTTCGTCCAACGCCGCGTGGACGCAAGACCGTGAAGAGGCTTTATTTCTCCGGGCGTTCCGCCCGCTCGCCTAAGCCGCGGGCTTCACCGGCTGGCGCAGGATGGTCTTGAGCTTCGCGGGCTCGGTGCGGCGGGGATCGCTGAGATAGATCTCATGGTGCGGGCCGTTGAAGGTCAGCCCGCGGCTCGGCATCACCTCGTCGTGCAGCCGGGCGAGGATCGGGCCTTCCTCGTCGTAGGCGCCCACGTGCAAGGTCTGGAGCGACGGCCCTTCGTCATAGGGCTCGAGGCGGAGGCCGGGCGGCGGCACGCCGAGCTTGTCCTCCGTCTTGGCCACGGCGGCCTTGAAGAGGTCGAGGCCGACGAAGTCCGGCACCATGATCATCATGTCCAGCGCCACCGGTCCTTCTCGCGCCGGACGAAGCTTCCCGGATCGTCGGCCTCCCACAAGCCCTCCAGCGGCGGGACGACATAGTCCCGGCCGAGCGACGCCTTGGCGGCGAACTTCAGGGCGTAGCTGGTCCCATAGAGCCATTCCACGGCGGTCCGGTAGGCCGGCGTGGCGTTCGGATCACCCTCGCCGTCCACCTTCACGAACCGCAACCGAGGCACGTCGACCAAGACGAACTCCCCAGCGGCGGCGCCGTAGAGCGACGCCAAGACCTTCTTGACGTCGAGCTTGGTCATCGGGGCGTCGGTCCCCGCCGATCAGGCCGGTTCGGCCAGGCCGTAGGCGGCGTGGAGCGCGCGCACGGCCAGCTCGGCGTAGGCGGCGTCGATCAGCACGCTGATCTTGATCTCGGAGGTCGAGATGGCCTGGAACTTCACGCCCTTGTCGGACAGGGCCTTGAACATGGTCTGGGCGACGCCGGCGTGGCTGCGCATGCCGACGCCGACCACCGAGACCTTGGCCACGTCCTCGTCGACGCGTAGCTCCTCGAAGCCGATCTGGTGCTGGGCCGCGCGCATCAGCTCGGCGGCGCGCTGGGCGTCGCGACGGCCGGTCGTGAAGGTCAGGTTGACCGCGCCCTCGGTGCGGGCCTGGCTCTGAACGATCATGTCGACGTTGACGTTGGCCTCGGCCAGCCGGGTGAAGACGTCGGCTGGGGCGTCGACGCGGTCCGAAAGACCCAACAGCGTGATGCGGGCCTCGTCGCGGCTCATGGTCACGCCGGACACGATGCGTTTTTCCACGATCTCCTCCTCGTCGCAGATCAGGGTTCCGCCCTTGTCGGGCATGACGCCGTCAGCGTCGGGTTCGATGAAGCTGGACAGGACCCGGACCGGAACCTGCTTGGCCATGGCCAGTTCGACCGAGCGGGTCTGCAGCACCTTGGCGCCCAGGGAGGCCATCTCCAGCATCTCCTCGTAGGAGACCTTCTCCAGACGCCGCGCCCGAGACTCGATCCGAGGATCGGTCGTGTAGACGCCGTCGACGTCGGTGTAGATGTCGCAGGGGCATTCCAGCGCCGCCGCCACCGCCACCGCGGAGGTGTCGGAGCCGCCCCGGCCCAGGGTGGTGATGCGGCCGTCGCGGGTCACGCCTTGGAAGCCCGGCACCACGGCGATCTCGCCCTTGTCCAGCGCCGCGCCCAGCACCTCGCCCGGCACGTCCTCGATCCGCGCGCGGCCATGGGCGTCGTCGGTGAGGATCGGAATCTGCCAGCCCATCCAGCTGCGGGCGTTCAGGCCCATGTTGCGCAGGGTCAGCGCCAGCAGGCCCGAGGTCACCTGTTCGCCCGAGGCGACGACCACGTCGTATTCGTCGTCCGACATCTCGACGCCCTGGGCCGGGCGGCCGGCGCCATCGGTCCAGGCGACCAGTTCATTGGTCTTGCCGGCCATGGCGGACACCACCACGGCCACCTTTCGACCAGCCGCGGCCTCGGCGGCCACGATGCGGGCGGCGCGGCGGATGCGCTCGAGGTCGCCCATCGAGGTGCCGCCGAACTTCATCACCAGTCGATCTGAACCGGGCCGCGTCATCTTGCGCAGGAAGCTCCGTCTTGCGTGAAGGGGCGCGCAGGTTCATCCCTCGGCCCATGGTCGCTTCTAACGGCACGGTATCGGCGCGGGAACCCCAAAGCGCCGGGGAATTCAACGATCAGGCGGCGGGACCGTCGATCGACCCCGCGGACGTCGCCCGCTTTTCGGCGCAGGCCGCCGAATGGTGGGACGCGCGCGGGCCGTTCGCGCCCCTGCATCGGTTCAATCCGGCGCGCCTGGCCTTCGTGCGTGACCGGGCCGCGGAGCGGTTCGCCCGCGCCCCCCGGACCCGCGAGGCCTTCGCCGGCCTGACCCTTCTGGACATCGGCTGCGGCGGCGGACTGATCGCCGAGCCCATGCGACGGCTGGGGTTCGCGGTCACGGCGATCGACGCCTCGGCCGAGAACATCGGCACCGCTCGGGCGCACGCCGCCGAACAAGGCCTGGACATCGCCTATCGCGCGGCCACGGTCGAGCAGTTGGAGGCCGAGGGCGCCGGGCCGTTCGACGTGGTCCTGACGCTGGAGGTGATCGAGCACGTGGCCGATCCCGAGGCCTTCATCCGGGCCTGCGCGCGCCTGGTGAAGCCGGGCGGGATGATGATCGTCGCCACCCTGAACCGCACCCTGAAGGCGCTGGCGCTGGGCAAGATCGCGGCGGAGTACGTGCTGCGCTGGGTGCCGGCGGGCACGCACGACTGGCGCCAGTTCATCAAGCCGGACGAACTGCGCCTGATGCTGTCCAAGGAGCCGGTGGCGGTCAGCGGGCCCTATGGCCTGGCTTACGACCTTCTGGCGGACCGCTGGCGCGAGGGCGACGACGCCGACATCAACTATATGATGATCGCGACCCGGGACTGACCGGCCTTACGGCGAATTCATCCACCTGTCGGGCTTGTAACGGGATCGGAGCGTTGCGGCGCGCCAAGCTCGGGCTCTCTCTCGCCCTTGGAGCCGAGCCTCATGAAACGTGTTCTGATCCTGTCCGCCGTCGCGGCCGCCGCGCTGGCCAGCGCCGCCTGCGTGACCATCATCGACGCCGACGGCGACTATCACTGGCATGGCGAGGCGCCCAATCCTTCGACAGCGCGCGCGACGACTGCCGCGCCCGCGCGGCCGGGGCGAAGGATCGACCGCCTTCATCCAGTGCATGGCCGACAAGGGCTGGACCCGCTCCAGGGACTAGAGCGGCCGAACCATGTAGCGGGCGTCTGGCCCATAGCCGGCCAGCTTGGCCCGCATCTCGGGCGCGTCCTGGACCGCGAAGCCGTGGCGCGCCCAGAACGGGGCCGCGTCGTTGACGGCGACCAGGGCCATCCTGGACCAGCCGGCGGCGCGGGCCTGATCGGCCAGGCGTTCGACGATCGGCTTGGCGTGGCCGCCTCCGCGCGCATCCGGATGGAGCGCCAGGTCGTGCAGGTACATCAGGTCGGCGTCGTCGGGGATCGCCTCCAGCAGCGTGTTCAGCGCCGGCGCCGATCCCGAACGCCAGGGATAGGCGACCAGATAGCCGAGCACCGCCCCCTCGCCATCGGCCAGGACGAAACAGCCCGACGGGTTCAGCGCCAGCCGGTTGGCGAAGCACTCGCGCCCTTCGAAATGGTCCGGAAAGCCAGCGCGGCGACCCGGACGACGCCGTCCAGGTCGCCCGCCGTCATCGCCCGCCAGGTCAGGCCGGGCAGCGCGCGTTCAGCTCGGCCTTCTGGAAGCGCCATCGGATGGTCCTGGTCTGGCCGTCGATCTCGCCCTCGATGCGGGCGTGGAGGACGTCTCCCTCGCGCTCATAGACGATGCGCTGCGGGAAGTCGTGAGCGGCCTGCTGGAAGACCACCCGGCCGGGGGCGGCCTCGATCACCGGAAAGACGGTGGCCGCCTGACCCTCGGGCTGGGCGAAATAGCCGAACGGCGCGTCCGCCTCCGCCGCCGTCGGCGCGATGCGGGACAGTTCAAAGCCGGCGCGGCCGTTGCGCACGGTGAGATTCATGCCGAGCATCAGGCCGTGGCTCTGGTTGCTCCAGGTCTCGGAGACCTCCCGCCCGCCGTCGCAAGACAGCCAGTAGCCGGACATCCAGCCCAGGTCGGGGCGCAACTCCGCCTGAAGGACGGCGGTCATCAAGAGGGCGGTGGTCGTCAGCATGGGCGCGGTCTCCTTGGCTCCGCGGCCACGCTAGGCCGGGTGAAGCCCGTCGCGCTTGTAGGTTTGCGACGCGATGGCCCGGGCCAGGGCGTGCTGCTCGCGCGCCCACTCCGAGGCGGTGCAGCCCAGGAAGCGGCGGAAGTCGCGAGCCATCTGGGGCTGGTCGAAATAGCCGGCCTCGAGTCCCGCGCCCAGCCAGCTTTCGGCCGCCGGGTCCGGCTGGGCGGCGTGGTCGAAGACGCGGCGAAAGCGGAACACGGACCGCAGCAGCCGCGGCGGAATCCCGACCCGGTCGGCGAACCGGCGCTGCAGGGCGCGGCGTTCGGACGCCGAG
>NZ_JBNFOJ010000133.1:0-7995 GCF_057364705.1 Brevundimonas sp. CURTG3B2_SDJG | reverse complement strand
GGCCCCGTCGCGTCACCCTTCGGCGCCCGGGCGGGCTGCGACGCGCGGCTGGTCGATTTTCCGGCCGTTCGACGGCGGCGCGCGGGTGAAGGCCGAATGGTTTCGGCCGTCCGCTGGAGTTCGCGCTGAGCCAGTCCGGCTTCCACTGGGGCCTGAACAGCCTGTGCGTGCTTCTGATGCTGGACGCCCTGGACGTGCGCCAGGAGACGGCGCTGCAGGCCCTGGCCGACTTCCAGCCGCTGGCCGGCCGGGGGCAGGTCACGCAGGTGAACGCCCCGGGCGGCGGCTTCACTCTGATCGACGAAAGCTACAACGCCAATCCGCTGTCGATGGCCGCGGGTTTCCGCAGCCTGGGCGCGCGGCCGGTCGCCGACGGCGGTCGCCGGGTGGTGGTGCTGACCGACATGCTCGAGCTGGGCGACCAGTCGCGCGCGCTGCACGAGGGATTGGCGGCCTCGATCGAGCAGCGGCCGGGACTGGCACCTGGTCCACGCCGCCGGGGCCGGAGATGAGGCGGCTGTACGACGTCCTGCCCGCCGCCCGCCGGGGCGAGTGGCGCGAGACGGCCGCAGAACTGGCGGCGGACGCCGCCGCGCTCGCGGGGCCGGGCGACATCGTGATGGTCAAGGGATCGAACGGATCCAAGGCTTCGCTGGTGGCGAAGGCTCTGGCCGGTCTGGGAGGGTAAGCCCGTGTTCTATCTGCTGTATCTCTACTACGCGGACGTCGCGCAGGACTACCCGCTGCTGAACCTGGTCCAGTACCAGACCGTGCGGGTCGCCCTGGCCATGGCCACGGCCATGATCGTCGCGGTGGCCATGGGCAGCCGGTTCATCGCCTGGATGCGGGTCAAGCAGGGCAAGGGCCAGCCGATCCGCGAGGACGGCCCCATCTCGCATCTGTCCAAGGTCGGCACGCCCACGATGGGCGGGCTGATGATCCTGGCCGGCATCGCGGTGGCGGTCTTCCTGTGGGGCGACCTGACCAATCCCTACATCTGGATCGTGTCCCTGGTGACCGCCGCCTTCGGCGTGCTGGGCTTCATCGACGACTACGCCAAGGTGACCAAGCAGTCCTCGGCGGGGCTGACCTCCAAACAGAAGCTGGCCGCCCAGATCGTCGTGTCGATCATCGCCGGCGTCCTGACCGTGCTGTGGATGAAGGCGTCGCCGACCTCTCCGAACCTGGAGACCTCGATCGCCTTCCCCTTCTTCAAGGCGGTGCTGCTGAACGTCGGCTGGTTCTACGTCGCCTTCGCCGCCTTCACGATCGTGGGCTTCTCGAACGCCGTGAACCTGACCGACGGTCTCGATGGGCTGGCCATCGTGCCGGTGATGATGGCCTCGGCCGCGTTCGGGATCATCGCCTACCTGGCCGGCAACTTCATCTTCTCGCAGTACCTGGGCATCCACCACGTGCCGGGCGCGGGCGAGCTGGCGATCTTCCTGGCCGCGATCATCGGCGGGGGCACGGGCTTCCTCTGGTACAACGCCCCGCCGGCCAAGATCTTCATGGGCGACACCGGTTCGCTGGCCCTGGGCGGCGCGCTGGGCGCCATCGCGGTGGCCACCAAGCACGAGCTGGTGCTGGGCATCGTCGGCGGCCTGTTCGTCATCGAGGCCGCCTCGGTCATGATCCAGGTCGCCTACTTCAAGGCCACCAAGAAGCGCATCTTCCTGATGGCCCCGATCCACCACCATTTCGAGAAGATGGGCTGGCCGGAATCCACGGTGGTGATCCGCTTCTGGATCGTCTCGGCCATGCTCGCCCTGGCCGGCCTGGCGACGCTGAAGCTGCGGTGAAGGGCGTCTCCGACATCTTCAGCCGTCATGGCCGGGCCTGTCCCGGCCATCCATACCCGCGGACGGCGCCCAGCTCCCTTCACCGGTCCGCGATCGACGGTCGGTGTTCCTGGATCGCCGGGACAAGCCCGGCGATGACGGAGTGGGCGGCATGATCCCCGTCCCGGGCTTCGAGAACCGGCGGATCGCGGTCTTCGGCCTGGGGCGGTCGGGGCTGACGGCCGCGCGCGCGCTGAAGGCCGGCGGCGCCCTGCCGGTGCTGTGGGACGACAGCGTCTCCAGCCGCATGCAGGCGGAAGCCGAGGGCTTCGCCGTCGAGGACCTGACGGTCGCCGACTGGACCGGCTTCGCCGCCCTGGTGCTGTCGCCCGGCGCGCCCCTGACCCACCCCAAGCCGCACTGGACGGTCGAGAAGGCCAAGGCCGCGGGCGTCGGGGTGATCGGCGACATCGAGCTGTTCGCCCGGGCGCTGGCGGCCTTGCCGGAAGGGGAGCGGCCCCGGGTGGTCGCCATCACAGGCACCAACGGCAAGTCGACGACCACGGCCCTGATCGGGTGGGTGCTGAAGTCGGCCGGGTTGACGGTCCACGTCGGCGGCAACATCGGCATCGGCGTGCTGGCCCTGCCGGCGCCGACGCCCGAGGCCGTCTATGTGATCGAGGTGTCGAGCTACCAGCTGGACTTGACGACCAGCTTCGCGCCGGACGTGGCGATCCTGACCAACATCTCGCCGGACCATCTGGACCGGCATGGCGGGATGGAGGGGTATGTTGCGGCGAAGCGGCGGATATTCGCTCATGCGGCGGCTTCGATTGTCGGAGTCGACGACAGTTGGGGCGAATCCGTCGCCAGCGAGATTACCCGCAGCGGACGCTATCTGATCACCGTCACGGCCAATCCCGCCGAGCAGCCGATGGCTCGTATTGGCGAGCAAACGATCGTGTACGGGCCGGGGCAGATTCGATTGGCCTATGAGGCGATCGACCTTGCCGAGGCGCGTTCGTTGCCGGGGCAGCATAATGCTCAGAACGCAGCCTGCGCCTACGCCGCCGCGAGAGCGCTCGGCGTGTCGCCCACGGATACCGTCCAAGGCCTGCTCACCTTCCCCGGCCTCGCCCACCGGATGGAGACCGTCGGCCAGCTCGGCCGCGTCCGCTTCGTCAACGACTCCAAGGCGACCAACGCCGACGCCGCCCGGCAGGCGCTGATGTCCTACGACCGCAGCTTCTGGATTCGCCGGCGGGCGGGCCAAGGCGGGGGGATCGACGATCTGGAGGACCTGTTTCCCCGCGCGTGGTCGAGGCCTTCCTGATCGGCGAGGCGGCCGGGCCGTTCGCCGCCCGGCTGGGCGAGACCCCGCACCGGATCAGCGGCGACATGGCGGCCGCCGTGAAGGCCGCCTACGAGGCCGCGGCCGCCACCGGCCGCGACGAGGTGGTGCTGCTGTCGCCCGCCGCCGCCAGCTTCGACCAGTATCCCGACTTCGAGGCGAGGGGCGAGGCGTTCCGCGCCGCCGTCCTGGCCCTGGGCGCTGTTCCCGCGAGCGCGTCATGACCCCCAGCTACACGCCCGCCTTCTCGCGCAACGACCAGAGCCCGGTCGCCAAATGGTTCTGGACCGTCGACCGGGGCCTGCTGGCCGCGGCGCTGACGCTGATGGGCCTGGGGGTGGCGCTGAGCTTCGCCTCGTCGCCGGCCGCCATCCTGGCGGACCAGTCGATCTCGGACCCCTTCCACTATTCGTGGCGGATGATGGTCTGGGCCTCGATGGGCCTGGTCATCATGCTGACCACCTCGCTGTTGTCGCCCGGGGCGTGCGCCGGATCGCGGTGCTGGCCCTGTTCGGCGCCATCGTGACCATGATGGCCCTGCCCTTCATCGGCGACGAGGTGAAGGGGGCGGCGCGCTGGATCAATCTGGGGCCGTTCAGCCTGCAGCCGTCCGAGTTCGCCAAGCCCAGCCTGATCGTCTTCGCCGCCTGGATGTTCTCCGAGGCGCAGAAGGGGCAGGGCGTGCCCGGCGTCAGCATCGCCTTCGGCTTCTGGGCCCTGACCGTGGGCCTGCTGCTGATCCAGCCGGACATCGGCCAGACGCTTCTGATCACCACCACCTTCATGGCCGTCTTCTTCATGGCCGGGGTGCCGCTGAAATGGGTGGCGGCCCTGGCGGCGGCGGGCGCGGCGGGGGTGGTGGGGCTGTATTTCACCTTCGGCCACATGCGCGACCGCCTGAGCCGCTTCCTGTCGCCCGAGACCACCGACACCCACCAGATCGACCGCGCGTCCGAGGCCATCCGCGCCGGGGGCCTGGTCGGCCGCGGGGTGGGCGAGGGGGTTATGAAGCGCCACGTGCCCGACCTGCACACCGACTTCATCTATTCCGTCGGCGCCGAGGAGTTCGGCCTGGTCCTGTCGCTGACCATGATGGGGCTCTACGCCTTCATCGTCATCCGGGGCCTGCGCAAGGCGATGAAGCTGAACGACAGTTTCGAGCAGACGGCGGCGGCGGGCCTGTTCATGCTGATCGGCCTGCAAGCCTGCATCAACATGGCCGTGAACCTGAACCTGATCCCGACCAAGGGCATGACCCTGCCCTTCATCAGCTACGGCGGCTCGTCCATGCTGGCGATGGGGCTGACGATGGGGTTCGCGCTGGCCTTGACCCGTCGCCGCCCCGGCGCCTACGAGCCCGGCGCCACCCTGCCGGACCGCCGGCGGATATTGCCTTGACCTCTCGTCATCCTCCGGCAAGCCGCATGGCGGCGCAGACCGGGGGACCCAGCGGCGCCGGAGCGTAGCGGAGACGATGGCTCAACGCGCTGGATGCGAAAGGGTCGCGCTCGCGCGCGCCGCTGGGCCCCCCGGTCTCGCTGCGCTCGCCGGAGGATGACGAAAGGTGGGGAGTGGCGGCGCCCGACGCATTGAGGCAAACACCGCTCATGAACTCCAAAGTCTGCATCGTCGCCGCCGGGGGCACCGGCGGGCATATGTTTCCCGCCGAGGCGCTGTCCCGCGAATTGGCGCGCGCGGCTGGCGCATCGTGCTGGCGACCGACCGCCGGGGCGAGGCCTATGCGCACAACTTTCCCGCCGAGGAACGGCTGTCCCTCGACGCCGCCGACCGGCCGGGGGCCGATCGGCCTGGCCAAGGCGGCCGTGGCCATCCTGAAGGGCGTGCTGCAGGCCCGCTCGGCGCTGAAGCGGCTGGACGCGGCCGTCGTCGTCGGCTTCGGCGGCTATCCGTCCGCCCCCGCCCTGCTGGCCGCGCTGAGCCAGAGCCGGCCGACCCTGCTGCACGACCAGAACGCGGTGCTGGGCCGGACCAACCGCATGCTCGCGCCCTATGTCGGGACGATCGCCTCGTCCTTCCCCAACCTGCAGCAGGTCCCGCAAGGGGTGGGCGCGCGCGTGACCCTGGTCGGCAATCCGGTCCGTCCCGACATCCGGGCGCTCTACGACCGGCCCTTCGCCGCGCCCGTCGAGGGCGGGCCGATCCATGTGCTGGTCACCGGCGGCAGCCAGGGCGCGCGCATCCTGTCCGAGACCGTGCCCCTGGCCCTGGCGGCTCTGCCCGAGGCCCTGCGGGCGCGCCTGAAGGTGCAGCAGCAGTCCCGCCCCGAGACGCTGGAGGCCGCGCGCCAGATCTATCTGGAGGCCGGGATCGAGGCCGAGGTGGCGCCCTTCTTCCGGGACATGGCTCGGCGGCTGTCCGAGGCGCACCTGGTCGTCGGCCGGGCCGGGGCCTCGACCTGTTCGGAACTGGCGGTGGCGGGCGTGCCGTCGCTGCTGATCCCGCTGAAGATCGCGATGGACGACCATCAGACCTTCAACGCCGCCAGCCTGGCGCCGCCGGCGGCGCGGAAGTCATGGGCGAGGACGCGGTGACGGTTCAGGCCCTGACCGAGGCGCTGGGGGCGTCCTGCCGACTCGGTCCGCCTGGCGGCGATGAGCGCCGGGGGCCCGCTCGGCGGCCCTGCCCGACGCGACGGTCCGGCTGGCCGAACATGGTCGAGGCGGCGGCGCGCTAGGCCTACTGGCGGCGGGCCGCGGCCTCGGCGGCCCAGGCGGCGCGGCGGGCCAGATCGTCCCGGTAGGCCTTCTCCTGGTCCGGCAGCGCCTCGCGCGAACCGCCCAGGCGCACCAGTTCCTCCAGAATGCTCTCGACCCGCGGGCCGAAGTAGTCGCAGGTCCCAGGCTCATCCAGCGCGTCGAACGCCGGGCGCTCGAACTCCGCCTCGTAGGCGTCGGTGTCGGCGACCCCCAGCTGGTGCGCCAGGATGTCGGCGGAATCGGTCAGTAGCGACCATTCCTCGCCGGTGACCTCGTAGCCCTCGCAGTTGGACGACACCACATTGGCCAGGATCAGGCGGTCCAGGAACATCTCCCCCTCCCGGCCCTGGTAGGACGACAAGTCCGGCAGCCGGACGTAGATCTTGCCGTCGGCCAGGGCGGTGTGGCCAGACCCAGGCAGAGCGCGGCCGTGGCGAGGATGCGGTACATGAAAAGCGGCTCCATTGTGCTCGCCCGGCGGTTCGAGATCGGCCCGGTGCGGACGTCGGGCCAATGAAGACGGACGGGCCCGCGGGAGAAACTGACGAGACCTGCCGGAGCTCTGAGGGGGCGGCCGCCTTCGCCTCGCCGCCTTGGCGCGCTAGGGTCGTCCGATGCCGACCTTCGTGACCGACCTGACCCGCGAAGTCTTCCGCCTGTGGCGCGAGTTCTACTGGCTGCCCGAATGGGTGGTGGTCAGCGTCATCGTCGCCGGCTGCGTGGTCATCGGCTGGGCGGCCAACCAGCTGGTCTTCTTCCTGCTGCAACTGGCGGTGCGAAAGCGAGACCTGTTCTGGCGGGGCACGGTCGGGCGGGCTCGGCTGAAGGTGCGGATCGCGGTGATGATCGCGGCCCTGGCCCTGGCGGTGACCATCTCGCCCTTGGATCCCGAGCCGTCCTTCGCCATCCGGCAGGCGCTGCTGTTCCTGTTCATCCTGACCCTGGGCTGGATGCTGATCGGGGCCAGCGACATGTGGGCCGTGGTCTATCTGCGCCGCTTCAACATGGCCGAGGAGGACAACCTCGTCGCCCGCAAGCACGTCACCCAGGCCCGCATCCTGCAGCGGGTGGCGGCCCTGCTGATCGGCATCGTCACCCTGGGACTGGCCCTGATGACCATCGGCGCGGTGCGCCAGTGGGGCATGAGTCTGCTGGCCTCGGCGGGCGTGGTCGGGATCATCGCCGGCCTGGCGCTGCAGCCCCTTCTGACCAACATGATCGCCGGGGTGCAGATCGCGACGGACCAGCCGATCCGCCTGGACGACGCCGTCATCGTCGAGGGCGAGTGGGGGCAGATCGAGGAGATCACCTCGACCTATGTGGTGGTCAAGCTGTGGGACTGGCGACGGATGATCCTGCCGCTCAGCTACTTCATCCAGAAGCCCTTCCAGAACTGGACCCGCGAGACGGCCCGGCTGATCGGATCGGCCTTCCTGTACGTGGACTACGAGGCGCCGGTGGATCGCCTGCGCGCCGAGCTGGAGCGCATCTGCCGGGCGAGCCCGCATTGGGACGGCGACGTGGTCAACCTGCAGGTCACCGACATCACCGACCGCACCGCCCAGATCCGCTGCCTGGCCAGCGCCCGCAACGCCCCGACCGCCTTCGATCTGCGTTGCGAGATCCGCGAGAAGATGCTGGCCTTCATGCGCGACCAGTGCCCCGAGGCCCTGCCCCGGCAGCGGCAGCTGAACAGTTCGATAGATTCGGCCTGACTCTCGTTTCCGCCCATCCCCGCCTTCGCGGGGATGGGCGGGGGAGGGGCTAGTTCCCCAGGGCCGCTCGGCCCACCCGCACCGCATCCGCGAGACTATCGGCGTCGGCCTCGCCGGCGGAGGCGGGGTCGCAGGCGGCGGTCAGGAGTTCGGCCGCATCTCCGCCGGGCGCCGCGTCGTAGGCCGGAGCCGGATCGGGCGTCGACGGGCCCTCGGCGCCGCCTTCCTTGACCGAGGCGAAGTCCAGTCGGTCCGCGGTGCGGGCGCGGCAGTCGAACCGCCACCACGACCAGCCGCCCCAATAGGTCTGGCCGCCGACCTGGAATCCTCTTCCGCCACCTGGAAGGCGCGCATCCGCACCCCGTCGCCGTCCGGCCGGATCGAAGCGAGGTCCGCCAGCACCGCGAACCGTCCGACGCCGGTCAGCACCA
>NZ_JBNFOJ010000132.1:0-8011 GCF_057364705.1 Brevundimonas sp. CURTG3B2_SDJG | reverse complement strand
CGACGCGGCCGCGTCCCAGGTCCGGCGCCTGCTCGGCCAACGCCGCCATCAACCCCTCGCCGTCGGTGCTGCCCGCCGACAGCCGCCCGGCCCGGAATGTCAAAAGATTGGCCGAGCCGCAGGTCCGTGCGGTCGCGCTGACCTCGTCGGCCAGCGCCAAGGCCCGCTCCTTGAACGGCGCCGTGACGTTCAACCCCCCGCAGACGGCCCGCGCGGCCCTCGGCGACCAGGGCGTCGAACCCCGCCTCGTCGTCCGGCCCGAAGGCGTCATATGTCGCGTCCAGCCCCGCGGATCGGATCCAGGCGCCGTGCAGCAACGGGCTCAGCGAATGCGCGATCGGCTGTCCGGCGACTCCGGCCCGAACGGTCACGCGCGCAGCACCCCGGCCCGTCTCAACTCGGCCAGGACGAGCCACAGGGGCAGGCCCAGGACGGTGAAATAGTCCCCCTCAACCGCCTCGAAGAGCTGGGCCCCCAGGCCTTCCAGCCGGTACGATCCCACCGACGTCAGAAGCGCCTCGCCCTCAGCCGCCAGATAGGCGTCCAAGAAATCGTCCGAGAAATCCCGCATCCGCATGGAGACGCTGTCCACGCCCGACCAGACCACCTGGCCGTTCCGCGCCAGGGCCGCCCCAGAGTGCAGGCTGTGGACTCGACCCCGCATCCCGCCGAGCCGCGCCCGCGCCTGGTCCATCGAACGGGCCTTTGAAACCAGCTCTCCGTCGAAAGCCAACGTCTGGTCGGCGCCCAGGACCCAGGCGTCTGCGTCATGCCGCGACACCGCCAAGGCCTTCACCCGGGCCAGCTCCATCGCCAGCCCCGCCGCGTCCGCCGGGTCATGAACGGCCTTGACCGCCTCCTCGTCGACGTCGGCGACCTGAACCGAGAAGGGCACGCCGGCTCCCTCCAGCATGGCCCGGCGCGCGGCGCTCTTGGACGCCAGGATCAGCCTCTGGTCCGGCGCGCTCACCAGCTGGCCCCCATCCGCCGGGTGCGCCGCTCGTTCAGGACGTTGATGATGGCGGCCGCCGTCTCCTCGACCGACCGCCGGGTGACATCGATCACCGGCCAGCCGCGACGCTCGAAGGCGCGCCGCGCCTTGACGGTCTCCTCGCGCACCGCATCGTGATCGACATAGGAGCTGGCCCGCGTGGCGTTCAGACCGTCCAGACGGTTCTTGCGGATCTGCACCAGGCGATCCGGCGACACCGTCAGGCCGATCACCAGCGGGTTCTTCAATCCGACCAGCCGCTCGCCGTCCTCCTGCCCGGGCACCAGGGGCACGTTCGCCGCCCGGATGCCACGATGGGCCAGATAGATGCAGGTCGGCGTCTTGGACGTCCGGCTGACGCCGCACAGCACCACGTCGGCGCCCTCCAGCTGCTCCGTCGTGCCCTGACCGTCGTCGTGGGCCATAGCGAAGTCCAGCGCCGCGATCCGATTGAAATAGTCGGTGTCCAGGGCGTGCTGGGCGCCGACCCGGGTCGAGAGGGCCGCGCCCAGATAGCGCGACAGGGCGCCGACCAGCGGATCCAGCGCCGCGATCTGAGGCATATCCAGCCGGCGGCAACCCTCTTCCAGCTGCTCGCGCAAGTCCCGGTCCACCAGGGTGTGCAGCACCACGCCCGGCGCCGAGGCGATCTCCTCCAGCACCCGGTCCATCTGCCGGTCCGAACGGACCAACGCGTAGATGTGTTCGATCGGGATCACCCCGTCGAAGCGCGCCACGACCGCCTTGGCCATGGCGTTCAGAGTCTCGCCGGTCGAGTCCGAGACCAGATGAACATGGAAATAGGTCGCCAGTCGCGATCCGCCGGCGGAACGGGCCGGCGTCATGGGATCCGGACTCCTGTGGAATCTCTCGTCGACGACCGGGGCATGACGCACGGACT
The DNA here is from genome assembly GCF_057364705.1 of Brevundimonas sp. CURTG3B2_SDJG. Lineage (NCBI taxonomy): Bacteria > Pseudomonadati > Pseudomonadota > Alphaproteobacteria > Caulobacterales > Caulobacteraceae > Brevundimonas > Brevundimonas sp. CURTG3B2_SDJG. The sequence continues at coordinate 6,119 of NZ_JBNFOJ010000132.1, read as the reverse complement.
CCTGTGGACGGGGCGGGGCGCCGTTCGACGGCCGCGGGGCGCCGATCTCTATAGCGGCGCCGGCGTCGGCTCGCGAGCGGGGATGACAGTGGACGGACGGATCGGCCCTCCCGCCGGACATCCACCGGCGCCCGACCGTTTGCCGACCGGCTGTGGATCGCGACGACCCCCGGTGGTCGGCCCCCATCCGTCATCGTTCCCGAAAGCCCCGCCCAGCCTCGCCGTTAAGGTCTCGTTAAGGGTTATCCCCGGTATCGACAGGGCGGACCCGGCTGTCGATCGGCCTGTGACTCGTTGCGGACAACCCCGCCCTCTGACCACCTCCCGGACCCAGTTGTCCCCGTCATCCCCGCCCCAAGCTGCTACCTTCAATTCAAATCAATTCATTTGATTGAAGGATGGGGGTGCGACATCGCCCCGGGCTTGAGCGGGTCCTCCAGCCCCGGTAAGGCCGACACGGTATGACGCTTCCCTCCGACCCACCGCTGTTCCTCCAGGCCCTGGCCGGCGAAACCACCGCGCGTCCGCCGGTCTGGTTCATGCGCCAGGCCGGGCGCTATCTGCCGGAATACAGGGCGCTGCGGGCGACGACGCCCGACTTCATCTCTTTCTGCCTGGATCCGGAGAAGGCCGCCGAGGCGACGCTGCAGCCGATGCGGCGGTTCGGCTTCGACGCGGCCATCGTTTTCGCCGACATCCTGCTGATCCCGCAGGCGCTGGGGCAGGAGGTCTGGTTCGAGGCCGGCGAGGGTCCTCGCCTGGGCGCCCTGCCGCCGGTCGAGGCCATGCGCGACAAGGTCGAGGGCGCCGGCGAGGCGCTGAAACAGGTCGGCCGAACCCTGTCCATCGTCCGCGAGCAGCTGGAGCCCGAGCGGGCCCTGATCGGCTTCGCCGGGGCGCCCTGGACCGTCGCCACCTACATGCTGGACGGCGAGGCTCGCACCATCGGCAAGGGTGAACGCGCCCAGGCCCGCACCTACGCCTATGCCGAACCCGAGAAGGTGCGGGCGGTTCTGGACGTCCTGGTCGAAGCGACGGCTCATTACCTGAAGATGCAGGCCGACGCCGGCGCCCAGGCGCTCAAGATCTTCGAGAGCTGGGCCGAGGGCCTGCCCGACGACCTGTTCGAGATCCTGGTCCTTCAGCCCCACGTCAAGCTGGTGAAGCGGGTTCGAGAACTGGGCGCGACCGTTCCACTGATCGGCTTCCCCCGCGGCTCCGCGGCCCTGGCCGAACGCTATGCCGCCGAATGCGACGTCCAGGCCGTGGCGCTGGACACCGCCTGCCCGCTCGAGGTCGGCCGACGTGTCCAGGCGATCAAGCCGATCCAGGGCGCGCTGGATCCGCTGCTGCTGCGCGCGGGCGGCCCCCTGCTGGATCGTCGGGTGGATCAGCTGCTCGAGGCCTGGGGGCAGGGGCCGTGGGTGTTCAACCTCGGCCACGGCATCCTGCCGGACGTGCCGATCGCCCACGTCGAGCAGGTGCTGAAGCGGATCGGCGCTCAATGAGCCGTCCGCACCGCGTCGCCGTTCTCCTGTTCAACCTGGGAGGACCGGACGGGCAGGCGGACGTGCGGCCCTTTCTCTACAACCTATTCTCGGACCGGCGGATCATCGGCCTGCCCTGGGGCGTGAGACACCTGCTGGCCTGGTTCATCTCGACGACCCGGGCGGCGTCGGCCCGGGCCAACTACGCCAAGATGGGCGGCGGCTCGCCCCTGCTGGGCGAGACCCGGAAGCAGGCGACGGCGCTCGAGAAGACCCTGAACCGGCGCAAGGACCGTGAGGCCAAGGTCTTCGTCGGCATGCGCTACTGGAAACCCTTCATCACCGACGCGGCCCGCGAGATCGCGGCCTGGAAGCCCGACGAGACAGTGGTCCTGCCGCTCTACCCCCAGTTCTCCTCGACCACGACCCTGTCGGGCTTCGACGTCTTCGACCGGTCTTATGCGGGCTCGTCTCGGAAGATCTGCTGCTATGCGGCCGACCCCGGCTTCATTTCGGCCCACGCCAAGATCGTACGCGCCTGGCTGAAGCTTCTGCCGGCCGACGGAGGCGTCCGCATCCTATTTTCCGCCCATGGCCTGCCTGAGCGCATCATCAAGGCAGGGGATCCGTACCAGGAGCAGGTCGAAGCCACGGTCTCGCGGGTCATGGCCGCCGTGAGGGCGGAGATCGGTCCGGACACGCCGGATCACAGGGTCTGTTATCAGAGCCGCGTCGGCCGTCTCGTCTGGATCGGTCCCTCGACCGAGGAAGCGATCGCCGAGGCCGCGGCCGATGGAAAGTCGGTGCTGGTGGTCCCCATCGCCTTCGTCTCCGAACACATCGAGACGCGGGTCGAACTGGACATGGACTACGCCATGCTGGCCGGCGACCTCGGGATCCGCAACTACGCCCGGGCCCCGACGCTGGGCGTGGCGCCCGAGTTCATCGACATGCTGGCGGGACAGGTCGACCGCGCGCTCATGGCCAATGAGCCGATCATCGGCGATCATGACTGTTCTGCGGCCCATTCACTGTGTCCGCGCGCCTGCGTCCGGAGGGCGGCATGAACTGGTACGACCTCGCCCGCGGGCTGCACATCCTGGCGGTGATCGCCTGGATGGCCGGGATGCTCTTCCTGCCGCGCCTGTACGCCTATGACGCCGAGCAGGCCGACAAGCCCGAGCCGCTGCGCACCGAGATGCGGACCCTGCTGCGCACCTGGCAGCGCCGCCTGCTCAAGATCATCGTCAACCCTGCGATGATGGCCGCCTGGCTGTTCGGCGGCTGGCTGATCTGGCTGGACGGGACCGGCCGAGGCTGGGACTTCCTTGCGCAGCCGTGGATGATCGCCAAATTGGCGGGTGTGATCGCCCTGTCCGGCTGGCACGGCTTCCTGGCCGGCGAGTTCAAGCGCATTCAGGCCGGGACCTCGGTCCGGTCGGGCCGCTTCTGGCGCATGACCAACGAGATTCCGTTCCTGATCGCCATCGTCATCGTCCTGTCGGTGACGACAGAGTGGACCTTCGGATAGACGCCCTCCGGCCGCGCTCCGCTTGACCTGACGCCCCCGGCGTGGTTTCGCTGGCGGTGAACCGATCCTGGCCATCCGCCGGACGGTCCCTCTCTCCAAAGCGATGCCCGCCGGATCGACCCAGCGGGACTCCATCGTTCTTCCTGCCGGCCGCAAGGCCAGACATCCCTAGCCGCTCCGACCTCGCCCCGGCGAGCGCTTGAGCGCGCACACTTGATGAAGACACCCATGACCGATGTCCGCGACACCGATCCGACCGCTCCTGAAACCGAGACCCTGGACGGCGACCTGCCGACCGACGAGGTCTCCGCCGCCGACCTGCCGATGGTCGACCAGGAGGCCGACGACGAGGATGAGGACGACGGCGAACCGATCGTCCCCAACGGCCGCATCACCCTTGCCGAGCTCAACGAGAAGACGCCGGCCGACCTGGTCGCCTTCGCCGAGGGGCTTGAGGTCGAGAACGCCTCCAATCTGCGCAAGCAGGATCTGCTGTTCGCCATCCTGAAGGCCCTGGCCGACGAGGAGGTGGAGATCATCGCCGACGGCGTGCTGGAGATCCTGCCGGACGGCTTCGGCTTCCTGCGCAGTCCCGACGCCAACTATCTTCCGGGTCCGGACGATATCTATGTGTCGCCGTCGCAGATCCGCCGCTTCGGCCTGCGCTCGGGCGACACCATCCACGGCGCCGTCCGCGGCCCGCGCGAGGGCGAGCGCTACTTCGCCCTGCTGAAGGTCGACACGATCAATCTGGAAGACCCGGAAGCGGTCAAGACCAAGGTCCTGTTCGACAACCTGACCCCGCTCTATCCGGAAGAGCGGATCCACATGGAGATCCAGGATCCGACCCTGAAGGACCGTTCGGGACGGGTCATCGACATCGTCGCTCCGCTCGGCAAGGGCCAGCGCTGCCTGATCGTCGCGCCGCCGCGCGTCGGCAAGACCGTGATGCTGCAGAACATCGCCAAGTCGATCGAGCGCAATCACCCGGAAGTCTTCCTGATCGTTCTTCTGATCGACGAGCGTCCGGAGGAGGTCACGGACATGCAACGCACGGTGAAGGGCGAGGTCATCGCCTCGACCTTCGACGAGCCGGCCACCCGCCACGTCGCGGTCGCCGAGATGGTGATCGAAAAGGCCAAGCGCCTGGTCGAGCACAAGAAGGACGTCGTGATCCTGCTGGACTCGATCACCCGCCTGGGCCGCGCCTACAACGCCACGGTGCCGTCGTCGGGCAAGGTGCTGACCGGCGGTGTCGACGCCAACGCCCTGCAGCGGCCCAAGCGCTTCTTCGGCGCGGCGCGCAACGTGGAGCAGGGGGGCTCGCTGACCATCATCGCCACCGCCCTGATCGACACGGGCTCGCGCATGGACGAGGTGATCTTCGAAGAGTTCAAGGGCACCGGCAACTCCGAGATCGTCCTGGACCGCAAGGTCGCCGACAAGCGCATCTTCCCGGCCATCGACGTGCTCAAGTCGGGCACCCGCAAGGAAGATCTCATCACGCCGAAGGATCAGCTGGCCAAGACCTACGTCCTGCGCCGCATCCTCAACCCGATGGGCCCGCAGGATGCGATCGAGTTCCTGCTCGACAAGCTGCGCCAGTCCAAGAACAACGGCGACTTCTTCCAGTCGATGAACACCTGATCCATCCCCGCCTTCGCGGGGATGACAAGGAAGGCCTCGGAGCGATCCGGGGCCTTTCGGCTGTCAGGGGATAAGCAGGGTCGAGCCTGTGGTCCAGCGGCCCTCCAGCGCCTCGTGCGCCTCGCGAACCCGGTCCAGCGGGAAGGTCTGGCCAATCTCGATCTTCACCGCGCCCGAGCGGATCACCGCGAACAGGGCGGCGGCGCTGGCGTCCAGCTCTTCGACGGTGGCGACATAGTCGAACAGGGTGGGGCGGGTGACATACAGCGACCCGCCGCGCGACAGCCGCAGCGGGTCGAACGGCGGGACCGGGCCGGACGCATTGCCGAACAGGACAAGAGTTCCCCGTCGCGCCAGGCTGGCCAGGGACGCCTCGAAGGTGGCGGCGCCGACGGAATCGTAGGCGACGGCTACGCCGCGTCCCTGGGTGATCGCCTTCACTCGCTCGGCCACGTCTTCCCGATCGTAGAGGATGACGTGATCGCAGCCGTGGTCGCGGGCCAGGGCCGCCTTTGCCTCGGACCCGACCGTGCCGATCACGGTCGCGCCGAGCGATTTGGCCCACTGGCACAGGATCAGGCCGACGCCGCCGGCGGCCGCGTGGACCAGGATCTTCGTCGCCTTGTTCACGTGAACGTCCGTCGGACCAGATACTCGGCGGTCATGCCCTTGAGCATCACGGCGGCCGCGACTTCCAGGCTGACGTCGTCCGGCACCGCCACGGCCGCGTCCTCGGGCAGGACGTGGAACTGCGCATAGGCGCCGACCGGCGCGGTGGCCGTCGCGACGCGGTCGCCGACCCTGAACCGGACGACCCCCTCGCCGATCGCCTCGACCGTCCCGGCCGCCTCCTTGCCCAGGCCCGAGGGCAAGGGCAGCGCGTAGAGACCCGAGCGCTGGTAGACGTCGATGAAGTTCAGGCCGACGGCGGCGTTGCGGATCAGGATCTCGCCCGGTCCTGGAGAGGGAACCGGGACCTCGGCCAGCTTCAGCACCTCCGGCCCGCCGGCCTGATCGAAGCGGACGGCGAACTGGGTCGAGGGGAGGGCCATCTGGACGGTTCCTTTACGCGGCCGGATCGGCCATGAACGTCCCTGACAGATTGGAGCGGCCCCATGAAAATCAACGTCGAGATCGATTGCACCCCGGCCGAGGCTCGGGCCTTCCTGGGCCTGCCCGACGTGACGCCCCTGAATGACGCCATGGTCGCCGAGATGCAGAAGAGGATGGCCGAGAACGTCGCCGCCATGCAGCCCGACGAGCTGATGAAGTCCTGGACCAGCTTCGGCCTGCAGGCCCAGGACCAGTTCCGCCGGATGATGGAGACGGCGGTGGGATCGACCAAGCCGTGATCGGGTGTTCCTCACCCAGCGGGGGGAGGGGGACCATCCGAAGGATGTGGTGAGGTTCCTCCACGCCGGCGGCCGCATTCAGCCCCCCCTCCACCGCTTCGC
>NZ_JBNFOJ010000131.1:0-8031 GCF_057364705.1 Brevundimonas sp. CURTG3B2_SDJG | reverse complement strand
CGCCGAGCGCCAGGTCGTCGACGCCCGCATACGGGAGTACGAAGCCCGCCTGCAGGGCCTGCAGGCGCGCCGGGCGGGGGCGGTGTCGGCCGCCCTGACCTCGGCCGAGAATGTCGCCCGCTATGAAGAGACCCTGCCTCTGACTCGGCAGCAGCTGACCGCGCGCCAGGACCTCGAGCGCCGGGGCCTGGCCCCGCGCCTGCGCGTGCTCGAGCAGGAGGAGCGCTACATCGCCCTGAGCCGGGAACTGGCGGCCGAACGGCACCGCGAGCGCGAGGCGCGGTCGCAGGTCAGCCTGATCGACCGCGAGCGGATACAGGCGGTCGAGGCCTTCCGGGGGGAGGCGGCGCGCGAGAAGGCGGAAGCGGAGGCCATCGTCGCCACCCGCACCGAAAGCCTGACCAAGGCCGACCAGCGCCAGGCCCTGCAGCGTCTCGCCGCCCCCGTCGCCGGCACGGTCAACGAGGTGTCGGTGACCACCCTGGGCGAGGTGGCCGAGGCGGGCCAATCGCTGATCACCATCGTGCCCGAGGGCGAAGACCTGGTCGTCGAGGCGCTGATCCTGAACCGCGACGTCGGCTTCGCGCGACGTGGCGCGCCGGTGGTCGTGAAGCTGGAGGCGTATCCATTCACCCGATACGGGAGTCTGACCGGCGTTCTGGAGCATATTTCGCCCGATGCGATAGTGGACGAACGCCGCGGATTGGTGTTCCCGGCGCGCATCCGGATCACCTCGCGCCAGCTCCGGTTGGGGCCGGGCGAGGAGGCCGTGCTGCAGCCGGGCATGGCCGCCACCGTCGAGATCGTCACCGGTCGCCGGCGGGTGATCGACTTCCTGTTGTCGCCGATCGCTCGGGCGGTGCAGACGGCCGGGCGGGAACGGTAAGGGGGAGGCCTCGTCCCGATGAGTTCGGGCCGGCAAGGCGGCGTCGAATGATCGCCGGTCGCCCCGCCCGGGCGCCGGCGGCGCGATCTGGAAGCGCTCGGCGAGAACGACCCCGCCCAACTCATGGCCGTCGACGCCGCCGCTTAACGCTGGAAGTTCACACTCCAGTGGCTGGCCGACTGACGGATTCCGGGCAAGGCGTTCGGCCGAGGGCGTGCGCGCCGCGTCGCAATCTTGGCTTGTCCGCCGTGGGAGGCGCGGTCGACCGTTCGGTGTCTGCGGAAAGCCCTGCGATCGGCTGACGTCGCGTCGTCCCGGCCTGCGAGCGTTGCCTCATCGATCGTCGCGCGGTCTTTGCCCCTGACGCGAATTTTTCGCGCAGGGAGGGTAGACAGGCTTCGCGGCGTCCGGCTCACTGGCCATCGGAGGATGACGTAGATGTGCAGGTCGCCCGCTGGGCCGCGTTCAGTTCCGGGACCCAGCGTCGGCGGTCGGCGCGGACGACTCTTCTCCGGTCTGGCGGCCGGTCTGGTCGCGACGGCCTGCATGGAGCAGGAGGCGAGCCTGCCCCCCGTCGTCCCGCCGAACAAGCCCGTCCTGGTGACCGTGACCACGTTGTCGAAGACGGCCGCGCCGCGCACGGCCGCCTTCTTCGCCACGAGCTTTCACAGCCGCGGCTACGCCGGCTACGATAGCTATGAGGGCCTGGATCGAATCGCCCGGCTGGCCCGCGCGCCAGTCGTCGTCTTCGCGCAGGACGCCGCCGCATCAGGTCGCCGTTTCGAGGGCGGCCTGCCCGCCGCCGGTCGCGCCTGGAGCGGCGTCCTGCCGCTCGATTCCGTCGATCCGACCGGCGACGGATCGGCCCAGCCGCGGGTCTTGCGACCCGCGGAGCCGCCGCGCCAATCGGGAAACCTGCCCTTTGCGGCGAGCGAAGGCTTCGATGTCGCCGGCCGGCGGTTCGCCGCCGCGGCGCTGAACAACGACTGCGATCAGGACTGCGCCGAGGAATATTCCTGGCTGCCGGTGTTCTCCGGCGGCCTTTCGTCGGACATCGCCTCCAGCGTCCCGGACCTCGCCGGGTGCGCGATCGTGCTTCGCTACCTGCTCTGCGACGTCCCGCGCGACGTCTACGCCTTCGTCGTGAAGGAGCGCGGCGAGGGGGTCGACGGCGTGGTCATCCTCTTCGACGTGACTGCGGCCCCGGCCCGGCCGGCGGCCTGCGCGGCGGGCGACGTCTCCCGATCGGTCCCGCTCCCGAGCGGCGTCCCGCCCAAGGACGACACCGAACTTTGCCTGAACCTGATTCTCACCAAAGGAGGGACGAATGCCGTCCGTTGACCCGGGTAGCCCGACATCAACCTTCCTGCGAAACGCCAACGCCCGGCGGGACGCCTATCGAATTCCCAACTTCCCGGGGAACGTCAACATTCCCGCCGGGGTCAATCAGGAGCGGGGGTACTGGTACCTGAACGTCGGGTTCTCCACCAACAGCTTCCATCGCGGACATGCTCAGCAGATTTACAATCCGAGAGATTCCGCGCTGATCATGCTCTACGGCGTCGCCGCCATCGAGCTTGCGACTGACGCCACGCCTTATCAGCTGGTGTTCTCCACTGGCGGAAGCGGCGGTTCCTTCGGGCGGCTGCAGCACGATATCGCCCAAGGGTATCATCCCCGAGCGGACCGTTTCGATCCGGATCCGGTGACGGCGGGCAACGACTTCGTTCGCATCATGAACCGGGCTGTGGCGCTGGGGTTGATCACCAACGTCGAGGCCAAGTTCGTCGAGGAGATCGCACGCACGAAGAGCGCGGTCGCGCGCACGACCCTCGCCCAACGCAATGAGGCTCAAAGCATCTTCTTGCGCGCGACCGCCAACGCGGAAATCCGCGCGATGATCGATGAAGTCGACATCCGAGCGTCCGTCCAATACGTGGGCCTTGCCGCCCATATCCTATCCGTCGCCGAGACGCGTCGGCTGGACTACGCCGCCTCGGTCGGGAACACGGCCCATAACCCGATCTTCGGCAACCGAAATTTCTCGGGCTATACGCCCTTCGATCGCAATTTCGCGGCGATCACGATCGCCTATCTGTCGGGCAACCTGCCCTCCAGGATCAACACAATCCTGGAGTTCTTCTCGGCCGACGTGTCGGTGACGATCGGAGGCGTCACCTTCCCGCCCAACCCGAGCGGCCGCAGCGTCGCGGACATCGAGGCGATGCTGACGGCGTTCGGCAAGACCACCACCGATATCGCGAAGCTGAGGGCCGGCGCCGCCGACGCCAGCCTGAACGGCGCCGTCTTCGGTGAATCCGGACTGATCGAACTGGCCTCCCTGGACAGCGCCGCGTTGGCCGACTTGTTCAGGGACGGTCGTGTTCAGGAGAAGGCCCTCGATCCTGTCGAGACCCAGCGACGCCAGGAGCTGTTGCGGCGCGCGCTAGACGCACAGTTCGAGGCCGGCCTGGGCTCGACCGTCTTCTCAGCGGTCGGCAACGTCCTGGGCCGGGGCAACGTCGCCGCCGGCATCCTGTACAGTTCAGTTCTGGGCGAGATCGGCGAACGTCTGGCTCTCACGATCGCCGGCGCGGGCGGCGCCAACTACGACGCGGCCGGCCAGGTCGAGATCGCCACCGCCGCCAATTTCACCGCCGACGTCTGGCAGCGGGTGAAGGGGGCCACGATCGGCTCGATCAGCTCCTTCCTCGCCGCGGAACTGGGTCAGTTGCTGGGGCTGGAGGGCTTCGGCGCCGACCTGCTGAACACCGTCAACTCGACGGTGATCGGCAAGATCATAACTAATCTGAGCCAGCCCGGCGCCACGTCGGCGAACATCTTCGACGGCTTCGGCAAGGCGGACATTCTCAAGTCCGGCGGCGTCGGAGTCATGGCCCTGAACGCGGTGGGCAGCTTCCTGGGCGCTCGCCTCGGCGCCATGGTCGTGACGCCCACGACCCAGGCCGGCGCGGCGCTCTCCTCGATCGGTTCGGCGGCCGGGGCCTATATCGCCATAGCCAAGATCGGCGTCTCGGTGTTCGGCACGGGAAAGCTGGCGTCCGCGCTGGGCAACCTCATCGTGCCCGGCATCGGCGCCTTCGTGGGCTTCGTCCTGGGCGCGCTGATCGGCAATTTGTTCGGGCGCAAGAAGCCCAAGGTCCCCACCGCCAATGCGACCACCTATCTGGACTACACGATCGACGAATTCGTGCTGGGCGCGTCCTCGGCGGCGAACGGCGGCAATCTGGACTTGGTCCGTCAGATGGCGACCTCGGCCCGGGACACCCTGAACGGCCTCCTCAGCGTCCTGAAGTCGGACGTCAGCTCCGACGCCGTGCCGCGCTACGGCTACTACTATTCGAACAACCAGATCCATTCCTACGCGATGACGCCGACGACGAGCTTCGGCCACACCGGCGGGCAGCTCTGGGTGCAAGTCAACACGCCCTATACGGCGACGATCAATGTCGCCTCGGCTGACGAGGCCGTCGAAAAGGGGGTGATGGCGGCGATCAGCCAAACCCAGGTCGTGGGCGGCGACATCTTCGCCAAGCGGGTGCTGAACGGGTTCGCGGGCGGCAGTCTCACCGCCCTGCTGGGCGATCTCCAAGTCGCCGCAGATTATCGTAAGTATGCGTCCGATCGAGGCCTGATTAACGGCTACATCGAGCGCGGCTACGGCGCCTTGGATCTCGCGGACAAGACCTTCTACGACGGCAACAAGGCGATCGTGGACCGGGTGTATGCGGTCGGCGAGGACGGCCTGACCGCGTCAGAGCTGAGCACCTACACGGCCAACGCCGCGACGATCGACCGGATCGTCAAGGCCCTTCAGGATCAGGCGATCGCCAACCCTGGATCATCACCCTGCAGCGCTCAGCCGAGCTGAAGCTCGACAAGTTCGCGGCTTCCGACTTCTTCGGCGGCGTCCGCGGCTTCCTGATGAGTTTCGGGGTCGAGGCCTTCGGCGCCTATTTTGAGGATCTGAGCTTCACCCGCGTCGGCGACGCCCTGCGGCTGGGCTTCGGCGCCTCCGCTACCCAGGGCGTCTTCACCCTGCTGCCGCAGGCGTCCGCCGACGGTCGGTCGGTCGACGTGACCAACTTCTTCCTGGAGACCTATGCGGGTGGTCCCAACGCGGTCGGCTTCCGCCTCAACCCCCCGCAGAACACCTCGAGTTCGGACTTTATCGATCGCAGCGCCTCGACGACCGGGGTGACGATCTCGGACTTCCGCTCGACGATGATCGCCGACGGCTACTGGTACCGGACCTCGGCGCCGCAGTGGGAGGAGGAGCCGCCTCAGCCCACCGAGCCGTATCCGAGCGCCGAGCACTACGCCTATCCTGGCTGGGCCTGGGTGCCCGACCCGCAGTACGACACTCACACCGGCGGCGACGACGTCTTCATCGGCGGCTCGGGCAACGACACCCTGCAGGGCTACGGCGGCTGGGACTGGCTGTCCGGCGGCGCCGCGCCGACACCCTGCAGGGGGGCGACGACAACGACGTGCTGATCGGCGGCGACGGCGCGGATCAGCTGCAAGGAGACAACGGCGACGACTACCTGTCGGGCGCGCCGACGGCGACACCCTGCTGGGCGGGGTCGGCAACGACCTGCTGATCGGCGGCGCGGGGTGGGACTACTTGGTCGGCGGCGACGGCGACGACCTGCTGCTGATCGACCAGAACGACGGCGCCCAGGACATCCTGGAAGGCGGCGCCGGTCGGGACGCCCTGTCGTTCGAGCGATGGACCCAGGCGGTGACCTTCACCATGGGGCAGGCGTCCGACACCTTCGGCTATTCGACGGTCTTCGGCGACATCTACGCTGGCATCGAGGACGTGATCGGCACTCGCTACGGCGACAAGCTGTATGGCGACGGCCAGGCCAACCGCCTGTCGGGCGGCGCGGGCTCGGACGTCCTGTCGGGCGGTGCTGGCGACGACGTGCTCGAGGGCGGCCTGGCCGCGGACAGCCTAGTGGGCGGCGACGGGAGCGACACGGCCAGCTACGCTGGCTCCCGCGCCCCGGTCTTCGTCGATCTGGCCCAGAACGAGGGTTTCGGCGGCGACGCCGAGGGCGACACCTTCTCGTCCATCGAGAACGTGACCGGGTCGCGCGGCGCGGACGAACTGCGCGGCGACGCGGGCGCCAACCGGCTGGACGGCGGCGACGGCGATGACTGGTTCGTGGCCACCAAGGGCGCCGACACCTACGTCGGCGGCGACGGCATGGACACCGCGGACTATTCGATGGGGTTCGTCACCGGAACCTCCGGAGGCGCGACGGTGCTGGGCCTGTCCATCTCGGGCGGCGTGGCCTCCTGGCGGGCCGCGGACGGCACGACCGGAACCCATGCCCTGACCGGCGTCGAGCACATCCTGGGCACGGACGGCGCCGATCAGATCACGATGACGGCCGGTTCCGAGTTCCTGACCGGGGGCAAGGGATCGGACACCCTGTCGGGCGGCGGCGGCGCGGACACCTATTACTTCTCGTCCGGCGACGGGATCGACTACGTCTACGATGACAACGTCGACGCCAACACCGTGTCCTTCTCTTCGGAGGTCGGCTTCAACAGCCTGACCTTCAGCTACGCGGGCGGAACTGGCGGCTTCCTAGACATCTACTACGGGCCCGGGGACTACGTGCGCATGGTCGGCAATTTCGCCGCCAACGCCGGCGCCGCCACCAACAACCGCTTGAAGATTCTGGACATGGCGGGCGGGGGTCAGCTGGACCTGTCGCAGATTCACCATGTGATCGGGGGCGGGACGACCGGGGCGGACACGATCAACGGGCTGGCGGGGTACTACGACCTGATCGCGGGCCAGGCGGGAAACGACACCATCTTCGGCTCGGGCGGGGTGTGGGAGGACAAGGGCAACGTCATCATCGGCGGGGCGGGAGACGACTGGATCTCGACCTCGGTGGGCGACGACCAGTTCGCGTTCGAGCGGGGCTCGGGCCGGGACACGGTGACGGACGCGGGCGGCGAGGACACGGTGGTGTTCGGGCCAAACGTCGCGGCCGACGACGTGATCTACAAGGTGGTGGGCAATGACCTGTACATCGGCATCGCCGAGGACGCGAACCCGGCGCTGGAGGCCCACCAGGTCACGGACTACGTTCGTGTGGTCAACGGGGCGATCCGCTACGAGAACGTGTCGACGGGCGCGCGGTCCTATGCGGGGGTGGAGTTCATCAACGCGGGCGGCTCGTGGGTCGACCTGCGCAAGCTGAACATCGAGTGGGTGACGTCGTACACCAGCGGCTGGCCGCCGATCGTGCTGGACCTGCAGGGCGACGGCCTGGACCTGATCGGGGTGGACCAGTCCAGCATCGTGTCGAAGCTGGCGTCGGGCTATCTGGCGCGGACTTCGTGGGTGGGGCCGACGGACGGCCTGCTGGCGGTGGATCGGGATGGCGACGGGCAGATCAACCGGAGCTCGGAGATCAGCTTCCTGGGCGACAAGGCGGGAGCCAAGACCGATCTGGAGGGACTGCGAGCCTGGGACACCAACGGCGACGGCAAGCTGAGCAGCGCCGACGAGGGCTGGTCGCGGCTGAAGCTGTGGGTGGACGCCAACCAGAACGGGCGTTCGACGTCCGGCGAGCTGAAGACGCTGGACGAGGCGGGGATCGTCGAGATCAACCTCGGCGGAACGCCGACGGGATCGAGCTACGAGACCTCGGGCGGGGACAGTTTCGTGCACAACACCCTGTCGTTCACCTGGGCTTCCGGGCGGACCGGCCAGGCCTATGACGTGGAGCTGGGACGCAAGCTGATCGGGGCGGAGGGGCTGAGCCTGGAGGCGCTGCGGGCGGCGTGGGGCGACGGGTCGTCGGACGCCGAACTGGGGCGGCTGATCACCGAACAGCTGCTGGCGGAGGGCGTGCGCCGCAGCGGCGGCTGGTCGGGCGTGATCGGCGAGCGGTTGGCCGAGCGGTCGTCGGATTCGGACGCGATCGACGACGTGGAGGTGGGCTTCGGATCGGAGACGGTCGAGGTGCAGCGGGCGGACTTCAGCGACCACGACGGGCTGTTCGCCGAGGAGGTGGCGCGCCAGATCGCGCGGCTCCGCCAGGCGCCGACGGCGACGGACGTGGACCCGGCGGTGGTGGCGGCGCTGCGGCTGC
>NZ_JBNFOJ010000130.1:0-8130 GCF_057364705.1 Brevundimonas sp. CURTG3B2_SDJG | reverse complement strand
CGATCGCGCCCTCGGCGGGCTCGGCCAGGCCGGCGACCAGGCGCAGCAGGGTGGTCTTGCCGGCCCCGTTGCGGCCGACGACGCCCGTGCGCTCACGCCCGAAGGCGAGGCTCAGGTCTGAGAAGAGGGTGTGTCCGTCAGGCGTGCGGGCCGCGACGCGATCGAGCGTCACGAGCGCGGATGCGGAGGGGTTTGGGCTTGGGAGCGAGGGCATGGGCGAGCACGAGCAGCAGCGGAGCGGAAAGGGCGAAACCGATTTCCAGCGTGCTGATCATGATCGTCGGGCCTCCGTGAACTCACTCAGGAACCTAGGATGGGTGCGAAGGCCCGTCGGCGCAAGCCTTTTCGGCCCGGGCCCGAAGACGCTTTCCCACATCGCTACAACGCCAGTTCGATCTCTCGCCCTTCGAACTCCGCGACCACCTTCATATGGCCGCCATGCGCCTCGATCAGCGCCTTCAGCGTCGCCAGCCGGATATCGCGGCCCGCCTCCAGTTTTGAGACGTTGGACTGGGTGGTGTTCAGAATCTTGGCGAGTTCGACCTGCGACAGGCCCAGCTCTTTTCGCAGAGCTTGAAGCGCCGACGTTCGTTCGCCGATCTCGAGAACGAGGGCGTCTATCCGCTCCTTGTCCTCGGCCGACCAGTCCGGCCTCCAGACGCTGGATTTCCTAGTCGTCACTTTCACATCGCGTCTTTTACGCGCTTGGCTATTGCAAGCGAACAATGACGATCCTGAAGCCCTGATGAACCTCGAGCGTCAGAACCGCCCATCCGGACGGCAGGTGGACGGCCAGCGGAAGGCAGTACGGCGTCGAGAGATCGCGCCAGTCCGGCACGCCCTCGAGTTCGCTCTTCACCAGCCCCATCGCTTCGGGCCCTCCAGCCTCCAGACGGGTCTGGATAGCGAACAATTCCCGCTGTCGATCCCTCGACCACAGCTTCACCTCACTCAGGAAATCGTCATCGACTTCCACCGACCAATCGACCATGGCCATGCGTCTCCCGTGCGGAATCTAACCGCAAGTATTTGTTTGCACATGTGAAAGCTCGCCATTGGATCTGGGTTTGGTAGATGGTTCAGAAAACGATGTTTGTTGAAGTTGGGTTCTTGGTAATTTCGGCTTTCGATTGGAACTCACATTCCACTTCGGAATATATTCCATTATCGCATATCGTCAACCGCTACGGACGGTAGCTGCCGGTTTCTGTCAGCAGGCTGGCGTCGGAACGATCGAGTTCCTATAATGTTCTTGCTGATTTCCCCGAACTGTCCCCCATATAGCGTCGTCGCGCCGGACCCTGTCCGGCCCCTCCGCGTTCTCCGGATTCCATGACCGAAAAGCACAACTTCATCCGCGTGCGCGGCGCCCGCGAGCACAATCTCAAGGGCGTCGACCTCGACATTCCGCGCGAGAAGCTGGTGGTCATGACCGGCCTGTCGGGGTCGGGGAAATCCTCGCTCGCCTTCGACACCATCTACGCCGAGGGCCAGCGCCGCTACGTCGAGAGCCTGTCGGCCTACGCCCGCCAGTTCCTGGAACTGATGGGCAAGCCCGACGTGGACCTGATCGAGGGCCTGTCGCCGGCCATCTCGATCGAACAGAAGACCACGTCGAAGAACCCCCGCTCGACCGTCGGCACGGTCACCGAGATCCACGACTACATGCGCCTGCTGTGGGCGCGGGTCGGCGTGCCCTATTCGCCCGCAACCGGCCTGCCGATCGAAAGCCAGACCATCTCCATGATGGTCGACAAGCTGACCGCTCTGCCGGACGGCGAACGCATCCTGCTGCTGGCCCCGGTCGTGCGCGGCCGCAAGGGCGAGTACAGGAAGGAGATCGCCGAGTGGCAGCGCTCGGGCTTCCAGCGCCTGAAGATCGACGGCCAGTTCTACGCCATCGAGGACGCGCCCCAGCTCGACAAGAAGTTCAAGCACGACATCGACATCGTCGTGGACCGCATCGTCACGAAACAGGGTCTGGAAGGCCGCTACGCCGACAGCCTGCAGACGGCCCTGGGCCTCGCCGACGGCATCGCGGTGGCCGAATGGGCCGCCCCGGCCGAGGGCGAGAACGAGCCACGTCGCATCACCTTCTCCGAGAAATTCGCCTGCCCCGTCTCGGGCTTCACCATCTCCGAGATCGAACCCCGGCTGTTCTCGTTCAACAACCCGTTCGGCGCCTGCCCCGTCTGCGACGGCCTGGGGGTCAAGCTGGCCTTCGACGCCGACCTGGTGGTGCCGGATCGCGACAAGACCCTGCACAAGGGGGCGGTGGCGCCGTGGTCGCGCGGCCCCTCGCCGCTCTACACCCAGACGCTGCAGTCGCTGTCCACCCACTACGGCTTCTCGATGGACAAGCCGTGGCGCGACCTGCCGCAGAAGGCCCAGGACGTCATCCTGCACGGCTCGGGCGGCGAGAAGATCCAGTTCGTCTATGACGACAACGCCCGGAAATACGAGACCTCCAAGGCGTTCGAGGGCGTGCTGCCCAACCTGGAGCGCCGCTGGCGCGAGACCGACAGCGCCTGGGTGCGCGAGGAACTAGGCCGCTTCCAATCCGAGACGCCGTGCGAGGCCTGCGGCGGCAAGCGCCTGAAGCCCGAGGCCCTGGCGGTCAAGGTCGCCGGGGAGGACATCGCCGAGATCAGCTGGCTGTCGATCTCCAAGGCCTATCTCTGGTTCTCGACCCTGGAAGGCCATCTGACCGACAAGCAGATGGAGATCGCCCGGCGCATCCTGAAGGAGATCACCGACCGGCTGCGCTTCCTGAACAACGTCGGCCTGGATTATCTGAACCTGTCGCGCAGTTCGGGCACCCTGTCCGGCGGCGAGAGCCAGCGCATCCGTCTGGCCTCGCAGATCGGCTCGGGCCTGACCGGGGTCCTCTACGTGCTGGACGAGCCGTCGATCGGCCTGCACCAGCGCGACAACACCCGCCTGCTGGAAAGCCTGCGCGGCCTGCGCGACCTGGGCAACTCCGTCCTGGTGGTCGAGCATGACGAGGAAGCCATCCTGACGGCCGACTACGTCATCGACATGGGGCCGGCCGCCGGCGTCCATGGCGGCGAGGTCTGCGCCGAAGGCACGCCGCAGGAGGTGATGGCCAATCCCCGCTCCCTGACCGGCAAATACCTGACCGGCGAGCGCGAGATCGAACTGCCGCCCGAGGGCCGGCGCCCCGTCGACCGCAAGAAGATGCTGAAGATCTCGGGCGCGACCGGCAACAATCTGAAGAACGTCACCGGCGAGATCCCGGGCGGCCTGTTCACCTGCATCACCGGCGTCTCGGGCGGCGGCAAGTCGACCTTCACGATCGAGACCCTCTACAAGGCCGCCGCGCGCCGGCTGCACAACGCGTCGGACGCCCCCGCCCCCTTCGACCGCATCGAGGGGCTGGAGCTGTTCGACAAGGTCATCGACATCGACCAGTCGCCGATCGGCCGCACCCCGCGCTCGAACCCGGCCACCTACACCGGCGCCTTCGGCCCGATCCGCGACTGGTACGCCGGTCTGCCGGAGTCCAAGGCCCGCGGCTACGGCCCCGGCCGCTTCTCGTTCAATGTGAAGGGCGGCCGCTGCGAGGCCTGCCAGGGCGACGGCGTCATCAAGATCGAGATGCACTTCCTGCCCGACGTCTACGTCACCTGCGACGTCTGCAAGGGCAAGCGATACAATCGCGAGACTCTGGAAATCGTCTTCAAGGGCAAGAGCATATCTGACGTTCTGGACATGACGGTCGAAGAGGCCGCGCGCTTCTTCACCGCCGTGCCGTCCATCCGCGACAAGATGCTGACGCTGGAGCGGGTGGGCCTGGGCTATGTCCAGGTCGGCCAGTCGGCGACAACCCTGTCGGGCGGCGAGGCGCAGCGGGTGAAACTGTCCAAGGAGCTGTCCAAGCGCGCCACTGGCAAGACCCTCTACATCCTCGACGAGCCCACCACGGGCCTGCATTTCGAGGATACGAGGAAGCTGCTCGAGGTGCTGCAGGAGCTGGTCGACAGCGGCAACACCATCGTGGTGATCGAGCACAATCTCGACGTCATCAAGGTGGCCGACTGGCTCTTGGACTTCGGCCCGGAGGGCGGCGACGGCGGCGGCGAGATCGTGGCCGTCGGCACGCCGGAACAGGTCGCCCAGAACCCCAAGAGCTGGACCGGCAAATACCTCAAGGAAATGCTGGATCGTCACGAGGCGCGGCGGAAGGCCCGCGTCGCGGACCTGGCGGGCCGGGCCGCGGCCTCCGAGGACAAGCCGGTGCGGGCGAGGAAGCGGGCCTGACGACCCGCCCCTTTCCGCATCAGGCCGTCGGCGTCTCGGCGCCCAGGCCCTTGATGTCGCGATAGGCGGCGGCGAACGGGGCGTACATGACCCCGACCGTCAGCGCATAGACGATCGCCTCGACCAGCGAACTGGCGATCACCCAGGGATTGGTGATGTCCAAGGCGGCGCGCAGCGCCTCGGGATCGCTGTCGGTCCCGAAGTTCCAGCCCTCCATGCCCGACATCATGCCCAGCGGCATGGTGATGACGGACGACAGGAAGCTGATGATCAGGGTCATCACGCCCGCGATGATCGCCATGCCCAGCAGCGGCCAGAACCGTCCCTGGGTCAGGGCGAAGGAGTCGAAGAAGGCCATCCGGTTCTCGGCCACGGTGATCGGCACCGCCAGGCTCAGCCGGACCGCCAGCCAGATCAGCAGGGCCACGCCGGCCAGGCCCGCGACGAGCGCGACCAGCCAGCCCCAGCCCGCGCCGCTCGCCGCCGAAATCCCGCCGATGATCCCGACCGCGAAGACGACGACCACGCACAGCGCCGTCATCACCAGGCCCAGGACGAAGGTCACCACCATCACCCGGACCTCATCCATGCCGAAGCGCAGGTAGCCGAAACCCTTGGCTTGGGGATTCAGCACCCCGCGGGCCACCGCCGCGGCCAGGACGGCGCTGACGAACAGCGAGACGGGAAGCAGCCAGGCGATCTGCAGGAAGATGGATCCGAAGGTCTGGAACATGGCGCCGACCTCCGCCGGCGTGGCCTGGCTGGACTCCAGCGCCTCGGCGGCCTCGCTCCACTGGATCAGCGGATCGACGACGCCCGAGATCGCCAGCAGGGCCGCCAGGCTCAGCACCGCATAGACCAGGGCCCACGCCACCAGGGCCAGCGGATTGCGGCGCACCAACCGGAACCCCTCGAACGCCGCGTCGCTCGCCGAAAACGCCATGAACCTCTTCCTTCCGTTCCCGCGATCCTAGCCTAGGCGGCCGATTCCGGAGAAGCCGCTTCGTCCGCCGGCCTCGGGTCGCCGCTCTCGGCCAACTGCCGGCAGGCCGAGGCGAACGGCGCGATCCCCAGGGTCAGGACGACGCCGTAGATCATCGCCCCCGCCAGGCCGCCCACGACGACCCAGTACCAGTTGGCGGCGAACCAGGTCCCCAGGCCCGCGAAGGGCTCGGCGGCGGCGTCGACGTCCGTCCAGGGGCCGTTGGCGACGGCGAAGCCCGCGAACAGGCCGACGCCGATCATCACCACGATCACCTCGATCAGGATGACGATCAGGCAGATCAGCAGCATCATGCCGAACAGCGGCCAGCCCTTGCCCGCCGCCAGCTTCCAGCCCTGGACGAAGGCGAAGTCGCGATAGAGCACGCTCGCCGGCGCCATCAGGCTGACGCGGGCCATCGCCCACATGAAGGCGACCACGCCGACGATCACCAGGACCGCCATCACGGCGACGCCGACGCCGACCTGCGACGATCCCTGGGTTCCGAGACCCACAGCGACGGCCACGGCCACCGCGAACAACGCGACGACGATCATGGCGACGTACAGGCCCACGCCGATGGCCAGGCCCACCACGGCCACGCGCAGCTCGTCCATTCCCACGCGCAACGAGAAGGCGCTGGTCTCCTTGGGCCGCAGCATGGCCCGCATGATGGCGGTGTAGACGACCGCCATCACCAGCAGCTGGCCGATGTTCATCAGCATCGAGGCCATCTGGAACTGCATCATCTGGGCGAAGGCCTGGTCGGGGAAAGCAGTCCCGTAGGCCGAGGAGTCCGAACCGGGATCGGGCATGTTGGCGACCATCTCGCCCATCATCGGGAAGATCAGCGCTAGGCCCGCCAGGATCGGCGCCACCGTCAGCAGCCCCCAGACGAACACGGCCAGCGGCCGCCGCCGGATCAGGTCGAACGCGTCGCCGATGGCCGTCCCGATGGAAAATCGCCGCATGGCCCCCTCCTCTTCCCCGCCGCGACGCTAGCCCGGATGCGCGCGCGCCGCTAGAAGCCCTGGCATGACAACGCCTTCTCCCGTTCATGTCGTCGGCGGCGGCCTCGCCGGCTCCGAAGCCGCCTGGCAGATCGCCAACGCCGGCGTCCCCGTGATCCTGCACGAGATGCGCGGCGTGCCCGGCGTGAAGACCGACGCCCACCAGACCGACGGTCTGGCCGAACTGGTCTGCTCCAACTCCTTCCGGTCCGACGATTGGGAATACAACGCCGTCGGCCTGCTGCACGCCGAGATGCGGGCGCTGAACTCGCTGATCATGACCTGCGGCGACGCGCACCAGGTGCCGGCCGGCGGGGCCCTGGCCGTCGACCGCGACGGCTTCTCCCAAGCCGTCACCGCGAAGCTGCACGCCCATCCCCTGGTCACCGTGGTGCGCGAGGAGATCGCTGGCCTGCCGCCCGAGGACTGGGACAACGTCATCGTCGCCACCGGTCCCCTGACCTCGCCCGCCCTGGCCGACGCCATCCTGAAGGCCACCGGCGAGGAGAGCCTGAGTTTCTTCGACGCCATCGCGCCGATCGTCCACGCCGACAGCATCGATTTCGACATCGCCTGGCGCCAGTCGCGCTACGACAAGGAAGGCCCGGGCGGCGACGCGGCCGCCTACGTCAACTGCCCGATGGACAAGGCCCAGTACGACGCCTTCATCGACGCCCTGCTGACCGGTCCCAAGGCCGAGTTCAAGGACTGGGAGAACGTCCCCTATTTCGACGGCTGCCTGCCGATCGAGGTCATGGCCGAGCGCGGCCGCGAGACCCTGCGCCACGGCCCGATGAAGCCCGTCGGCCTGACCAATCCGCGCGATCCCACGGTCAAGCCGCACGCCATCGTCCAGCTGCGTCAGGACAACGCCCTGGGGACGCTGTTCAACATGGTCGGCTTTCAGACCAAGCTGAAGCACGGCGCCCAGGCCGAGACCTTCCGCATGATCCCGGGCCTGCAGGACGCCCAGTTCGCGCGGCTGGGCGGCCTGCATCGCAACACCTACCTCAACAGCCCCCAGCTGCTGGACAAGCAACTGCGTCTGAAGGCCATGCCGCGCCTGCGCTTCGCCGGCCAGGTCACGGGCGTCGAAGGTTACGTCGAGTCCGCCGCCATGGGCCTGCTGACCGGTCGTCTGGCCGCCGCCCAGGCGCTGGGTCGCGACCTGGCCCCGCCGCCGCCCGAAACGGCCATCGGCGCCCTGGTCGAGCACATCACCGGCGGACACCTGGAAGGCTCCAAATTCCAGCCGATGAACATCAACTATGGACTGCTGCCGCCGCTGGAGGCGCCGCGGGTCGACGCCGCCGGCAAGCGCATCCCGCCCAAGGACCGCGCCGCGCCAAGAAGCGGCTGATGAGCGTGCGGGCGATCGAGGCGCTGAAGGCCTGGCGGGACGCGGGCTGATGGCGGACCAGACCGAACTGGATCGCCTGAAGGCCCGGCGCGTGACGATGCTCTACCGCCTGGACCTGATCGCGAAGGGCGCCCAGCTGACCTACGAGGACGGGACGCCGATCGACATGGCCTCCGAGAAGGCGCGGATCGAGGCCGAGGTCGCGCAGCTGGACCGCCGCATCGGGGCGCTGGAACGCACCGTCCACTGAGGCGGCGTCCGGCCGACGCTTCAACCGTCCAGCGTCGCCAGCTCCATCGCGGCCAGTCGATCCGGATCGGCCACCGCCTCCAGGACGACGATGCGGCCGTCGCGCCACGTCGGCAGGACTACCAGCATCAGCTTGCCCGCCGGCGCGATCAGCAGCGCCAGGGCGCCGTCGACCAGCGCCGCCCGCGCCGTCTGCGCCCGGCCGAGGAAGTTGCCGGCCACGGCCTCCGGGGGCCGACCAGCTCGGG
>NZ_JBNFOJ010000129.1:0-8136 GCF_057364705.1 Brevundimonas sp. CURTG3B2_SDJG | reverse complement strand
CGGCGCGCCAGTCGGGCTGGACGTCGGCGGGTGGCGGCGCGACGGCGCCTTGGCGGGTTCGGCGCGTCGCTCGATGTTCTGACGGGCCTCGGCCAGCAGGGCGGCGGTCCGCTCTTCCGACAGGCGCATGCGCTCGGCCAGTTCGCCCGAGGCGCGGTCGTAGCTCTGCTCGATGCGCGACGAGCTGTCGGCGAGACGGCGGCCGATATCTTCCAGCGCCTGCTGCGAGCGCCGCTCGGACTGGGCGATGCGTTCGCTCAGACGGTCCGAGATGCGGGTGATCTCGCCGCCCAGCTTCTCCAGGGCCAGGGCGTGGCGGTCGTCGGCGGCGGTCAGCCGCTGCTCCAGCCCCTGGGCCAGGCGGCCCACGTCGCCCTCGACCTTGCGGGCCAGGGCCTCGCCCAGCTTCTCGAACCGCGCCGGCCCCTCGGCCTCGATCCGGCCGACGCGGCCGTTCAGGTTTTCGGCGATGCGCAGGACCTCGCGGCCCATGGCCTCGACCGCCCGGGCCGACCGGGTCTCGGCGTCCTTGACCTGCTCGCCCAGCGACATGACCGCCCGCTCGATGCGGTCCATCCGGTTCTCGGATTCGGCGGTGTCCAGCCGGCGCATCATCTCTGCGCGGTTGGCCTCCACCTGGCGGCTCAGCGTCTCGGCCAGCTTCTCGAAACGGGCCGCTTCTCGCGCGCCCTCGGGCTCGACACGGCCTTCCGCCGTCCGCAGACGCTGGTCCAGACCGGCGAACGAGCGCTCCAACCCGCGCAAGGCTTCGGTCGTGCGCGCCTGCGCCTGGTCCAGCCGCGCCCCGACCTGGGCCAGCAGGTCCGATCCCGCGCCCGGGCCGGCGATCTTCTCGACCGCGTCCATGCGCTGGCGCAACTCGTTGACGCCCGCGCGCTGGCGTTCCTCGATGTCGTACAGCCGGCCGGCGATCGCGCCCAGGCTGGTCTCCACCTTGCCGAAGGCCTCGGTCGTCTTGGGACCGGTCTCCTGTTCGAACTTGCGCAGGCGGCGATGCCCCTCTCGCAGTTCCTCGGCGATGTCGTCGATGCGGCGGCCATACTGGCGGCCCTGCTGATCCTGACCCTCGAGCCGGCGCACCAGGCCCGAGACCGCCTGATCCACCCCCTGGATCGCGACGGTCGAGCGGCGCTCCGCCGCCTCGAGCCGCCCCGCGATGGCGTCGATCGAGGCCTCGAGCCGCTGCCAGGCCTCGTCGCCGGCGCCGTAGGCGTCGTCCAGCCGGCGGACACGGCCGCGACGTCGAACGAATCGGACGCATGGGACCGGCGAGGCAGCGGCGTGAAGCCCTCGTCCTGATCCGCGTCCTCGATGATCATGGAGTTCAGCCACTCGCCCAGGGTCATGCCCGAGCGGCGCGCAAGGTCCTTGGCGATCTCGCGAGCCTTGGGGTCTATCCCCTTCACGCTCCACGGCGCGGCTGCGCTCACTGATTCGCCTCCCGACCTACAAGCCAGACGCTAGACGTCCAGATCAGGGGTGTAAACGCGTGGTTAACCCCAAGATGTGGGGGTCTGGCCATCTTCCTGTGGAAAGCCCGCACACTGACAGGATATGTCGCTCCGGCGTCGTTAACGGATCGTGAAGATTAACCTCCCGGCAAGGACTCGCCCCCTTGCGCACGGGCGCTTTGCAGGCCACCTCGCCGCGATGGACATGCCTCTCACCCTCGCCCTGGTCGCCGCCGTCCTGGCCCTCGCGATCTTCTCCGGATGGAGGGGGGCCCTGCCCTGGGATCCGCGCAAGGGCGTGCGCATGATTCCCTGGCGGCTGATCATGGTCCTGTCCGGCGCCGCCCTGCTGATCCTGCTGGTCCACGTCGGAACCCTGCTGGGGGTGCCGCAGCGAACATACTGAGGCGGAACCCCGCGCGCCCGGGACGCGCTTCCCTGATCCACCCCGAGATCAGGAGAGACCCGCATGGGCGACAAGACCCTCACCGCCGCCGAGGCCGAAAAGGCCTTCTGGGACAGTCTGGAGAAATCCAACACCGGCCTGCTGGGCCTGGACCAGCCCGGCTACCACGCCCAGCCCATGACCGCCTTCCGCGAGGAGGAGACGGGCGTGATCTGGTTCTTCACCCGCGACGACACCGACCTGGCCCGCGACGCGGCCCTGCCGGGCGGACAGAGCGCCATGTTCCACTACGGCTCGAAGGACCAGAACGTCTGGGCCTGCATACACGGCGAGCTGTCGGTCCACGGCCCCGACCGCGAGGTCGTCAACCGCTACTGGAACCCGGTGCTGTCCGCCTGGTACCCCGAGGGCAAGGACGATCCGCATCTGACCATCCTGCGCTTCGACGCCGACGACGGACGCGTTTGGGTCAACAAGGGCGGCTTTCTGCATTTCGCCTTCGAGATCGCGAAGGCGAACCTCACCAGGACGACGCCGAAGGAAGGCGGGGTCGCGGATGTGAACCTCGGCGCGGGCTGAGGAGCCTCAGCCGGCGAAGCACCACGCCAGCACCGCCTTCTGGGCGTGGATGCGGTTCTCGGCCTCGTCCCAGACCAGCGAGCGCGGACCGTCGATGACGGCGTCCGTCACCTCTTCGCCCCGATGGGCCGGCAGGCAATGCAGGAAGACCGCGTCCGGATTGGCCAGGTCCATCAGGGCGTCGTCGACGCCATAGCCGTCGAAAGCCTCCAGCCGGGCCTCGTAGTCCTGGTCGCCCATCGATACCCAGGTGTCGGTGACCACCACGTCCGCGCCGCGCACCGCGTCGCGCGGGTCGCTGGTCAGGACGACGTTGTCGCCGCCCCGGGCCAGGTCGTGCAGGTCCGGATGGTACTCCGCCGGGCAGGCGACCTGCAGGCGGAAGCCGAACTTGGGCGCCGCGTGCATGAAGCTGTGGCAGACGTTGTTGCCGTCGCCGACCCAGGCGATTGTCTTGCCCGCCACGGGCCCCAGATGCTCCTCGATCGTCAGCAGGTCGGCCAGGATCTGGCAGGGGTGCGAGCGGTCGGTCAGGCCGTTGATCACCGGGATCGTGGCGACGCGGGCGAAGCGTTCCACGTCCTCGTGGCTGTTGGCCCGGATCATCACCGCATCGACCATTCGCGACAGGACGCGGGCCGTGTCCTCGACCGGCTCGCCGCGGCCCAGTTGCATGTCGCCGGCGTTGGCGATGATGGCGTCGCCACCCAGTTGCCGGATCGCGGCGTCGAACGAGAACCGGGTCCGGGTCGAGTTCTTCTCGAACACCATCGCCAGCACGCGGTCCCTGGCCGGCGCGTCGGCGTCTGGGCGGCCCTGCGGCCAGCCCTTGCGAGCCTGCTTGCGGGCGTGGGCGTCATCCAGGATGGCGCGTAGCTCGTCCGCCTCCAGCCGGTGGATGTCCAGGAAGTGGCGGGTCATTCTCTACTCCGCTCATCCCCGCGAAAGCGGGGACCCAGTGCTTTGGGCGACTGTCGCCGCCGAATGGAACTCTGCCGCTCGTCCCGACCTCCGGCGTTCGCCGACAGAACTGGGTCCCCGCTTTCGCGGGATGAGCGGGCGATGGCTACGAAGCCGCGGTCAGCTTGGCCCGCGCGAATTCGCAGGTCTTCTCGAAGCGCTCGACGGCCTCGCG
Source organism: Brevundimonas sp. CURTG3B2_SDJG (assembly GCF_057364705.1). Classification (NCBI taxonomy): domain Bacteria; kingdom Pseudomonadati; phylum Pseudomonadota; class Alphaproteobacteria; order Caulobacterales; family Caulobacteraceae; genus Brevundimonas; species Brevundimonas sp. CURTG3B2_SDJG. The sequence goes on along the minus strand of NZ_JBNFOJ010000129.1, from coordinate 4,544 downwards.
GGCCTCGTCCAGCGTCAGCACCAGCGGCGGCAGGATGCGCACGCAGTTGTCGCCGCCGCCGGCGACCAGCAGGTGCTGCTCGTCGCGGGCCCAGCCCATGAACTCGCGGTTGTTGGGAACCAGCTTGACCCCGATCAGCAAGCCCTTGCCGCGAACGTCCACGATCACGTCGGGGAAGCGCTCCTTCAAACCGTGCAGCTGCTGCTTCAGATAGCCGGCGATCTCGTTCACGTGGGCCAGGGTCTCGGGCTTCGACAGTTCGCCGAAGGCCGCGCGGCCGACCGCCATCGCCAGCGGATTGCCGCCGAAGGTCGAGCCGTGCACGCCGACGGTCATGCCCTTGGCCGCATCCTGGGTGGCCAGGCAGGCCCCGATGGGGAAGCCGCCGCCCAAGGCCTTGGCGATGGCCATGATGTCCGGCGTCATGCCGGCCCACTCATGCGCCCACAGCTTGCCGGTCCGGCCCATGCCGCACTGGACCTCGTCGAAGATGATCAGAACGCCGGTCTCGTCGGCCATCTGACGCATCCAGCGCAAGTCCTCGTCCGGCGTGGCGCGGCAACCGCCCTCGCCCTGCACCGGCTCCAGGATGATCGCGGCGGTGGTCGGGTTGCGGAAGGCAGCCTCCAGCGCGGCCTTGTCGCCCCAGACCAACTGGTGGAAGCCTTCCATCTTCGGGCCGAAGCCCTCGGTGTAGCTGGGGTTGGCGGCGGCGTTGATGGCGCCGTAGGTCCGGCCGTGGAACGAACCGTCGAAGCCATAGATGTCGATCCGCTCGGGCTGGCCGTTGGCGACGTGATGCTTGCGCGCCGTCTTCAGGGCGCACTCCACGGCCTCGGTGCCGGAGTTGGTGAAGAAGACGACGTCGGCGAAGGACTTGGCGCACAGCTCGTCGGCCAGCGCCTCCTGGCCCGGGATGCGGAAGATGTTGGACACGTGCCACAGCTTGGCGGCCTGCTCGCTGACGGCGGCGACCAGCTTGGGATGGGCGTGGCCCAGGCCGTTGGTCGAGATGCCGGCGACGCAGTCCAGGTATTCGGTTCCGTCGGTCGACCACAGGCGCGCGCCCAGACCGCGATCCACCTCGAGCGGCGCGCGGTTGTAGACACCCATCAGATGATCGTTGGACACGGGACCGGACCTCCAGAAGAGAGAAGGCCCCGCCCCGCCCAGGCGATCTGGGCGCGGCGGAGCCGGAAAACAGGTCAGGCCTTGTCGGATGCAGGGGCGGGCGAGTCAACACCGCGCCCGAGCCTGCCGGAGGAAACCAGGTCCGCGATCAGGGACCGGACCGCCTGCGCCTGCGCCTCGCTCAGCTGGCGCTTGGGAAGGACGGGATTGTTCGTCGGGGTCACCAGCAGGATGAAGCGGTCGCTCTCCTCGCGAACCGCCTTGATCGCCGCCCAGTCCAGGGACGACGACGTCAGCGGCGTCGCGAACCGCACCCCCTCCTCCGTCAGGGTCCAGTCGCTGAGCCCGCCGCCGCCGGGGGCGGACCTCATCGCTCCGAAGGTGGCGCGCTGGAGCGCCCATTGGGACAGCAGCCAGACGCCGAACGTCCCGAACAAGATGCCGATCACCACCCGCCCGAACCCAGGGTCGCGCGCACGTAGGCCGAGGCGGTTAGCGCCAGCGCGCACAAGCCGATGAAGGGGATGAACAAGGGGAAGCCCGCCCACAGGTGCAGGCCGCCCCAACCGCCGGTGACGGACCGAAGCTCTCGGGCCGTCGGCTGGACCCCGGCGATCTCGATCATCTCTCCATGACGGCGTCCAGCCGCTCCACGACCGCCGCATAGGTCTCGCCCGCCGTCTTCACCGTGGCCGGGTCGACATGCTCCATGGTGTCGTCGGCCGAATGGATCAGACGGAAGACCTGGGGGACGAAGCCCTCGGCCAGGCCGTTCGTTTCGCCGCCGTTGAAGGCCAGCCACATCTGGTGGGCGCCGACATGGTCCTGGAAGCCGAGCGAGACGGTTGGAACCACCGGCCCCGGCGTCGCCTGCGGGCCTAGCCCCTGGCCCGAGAAGGCGCGATCGTCCGACGGCGGATACATCGGGAAGCCGACGCAATGCATCGCCCGCTCGGCGCAGATTTCGCGCACGGCGCGCACCACGCCGGCCGACTGGGCGCCGTTGTTCAGCCCGTACATCATGGTGTCGCCGTAGGCCGCGACGTCGGAGTTCACCACGGCGGCGACGTTCGCCAGCCCGTGCGCCTCGATCCACTTCTTCGCGCCGATCAGGCCCAACTCCTCCTGGTCCAACAGAATGACGCGGATCCGGTGGTTCAGCGACTTCGTCCGCAGGATCTTGGCGGCCTCGATCACCCCCACGACCGAGGCGGCGTTGTCGACCACCCCCTGCGACAGGGTTCCGTCGCGCAGCTTGACCGCGTCGTAGTGGGCCACCAGCAGGATCTCTCGCTCGCCCTCGCCGACGGTGAAGACGACGTTGCGGCCTTCCATCTCGCCGGTCTGGCGATTGCCGCCGGCGAAGGTCTCCACCGACGGGTCGAACCCGGCGGCTCGGACCTGGTCCAGCACGACCTGAGTGCGGGCCGCGTTGGTCGGCTGGACGAAGGCGGCGACTTGGGCGCGCAAGTCGACGTCCTGAGCCAGCGCGGGGGTGGAGACGGCCAACAGGGCCGCGGCGGCGGCGGCAAGCGTACGGATGAACATGGAGCCCCTCTTGATGCGAGGCGTCATGGCTAGCGCGGCTGGGGCCGCCGCGCATCCCAAATCGACGCGCCTAGCGGCCGTCCTCCATCAGGGCCTTGAGCGTCTCTAGGTCCTTGCGCACGTGGGCGGCGTCAGCCTCGAACGCCGCGTCGTCCTGGTCGGGACGCCGGAACAGGGTGAACATGACTTCGGCGCCGTCGCCGTTCCGGACGACGCGCAACGGGTTCTCGACCTCAAGGCCGCCTTCGGTCCGGACGACATGGTCGATGACGCCGAAATCGTTGCGAGGCCCGAACCGGACCCTCAACGCGCCGATCGGCCCGCCGTCGCCGGCCCATTCCTCCCCGTCGCGGTGCAGGCCCGAGGCCAGGCCGGACGCCCAAGACGCCATGTTCCGGGGGTCAGACGCGAAGGCGTAGACCTCGCGCCAGTCCCGATCGACGCCGATGTGGACGATGCGGGCGACGGGCGAGGTCATGGAGCCTCCTTCGGGGTCAGCTCTTCAGCCTCCAGCCCGACCGGAACACCGCCCAGCAGGCCCAGGCCATCAGCAGGGTCAGGAGCGCGCTCATCGCGACCCCGATCCTCAGGTCGCCCTCCGCATGGCCGATGAAGCCGTAACGGAAGCCGTCGATCAGATAGAAGAACGGGTTGAACCGGCTGATCGTTGCGAACGGCTCGGGCAGGTTCTCGACCAGGTAGAAGGTGCCGCTCAGGAAGGTCATCGGCATGACCACGAAATTCTGCACCGCCGCCAGATGGTCGAACTTCTCGGACCACAGGCCGGCGAAGACGCCCAGCATCCCCATCAGCAGCGAGGCCACCAGGCCGAACCAGACGATGGCCAGGACGTTGGCCACGCCCAGCCTGGCGAATGGCAGCACGCAGATCGCGGTCACCAGCCCCACCGACACGCCGCGCGTCGCCGCGCCCAGCGAGAAGCCGATGGTCAACTCCAGCGGACTGAGCGGCGGGGTCAGGAAGTCCGTCGAGGTGCCCATGATCTTGGCCTGGATCAGGCTGGACGAGGCGTTGGCGAAGGCGTTGTTCAGAACCGCCATCATGATCAGGCCCGGGGCGACGAACTCGGCGAAGGGCGTGCCGTGCAGCGGCGGCCGCGCGCCCTGGAGCGCCACGACAAAGACCAGCATGTACAGCAGGGTCGTCACCACCGGCGCGGCCACGGTCTGGGCCCCGACCTTCCAGAAGCGCCGGACCTCCTTGAGATAGAGGGTCTTCACCCCCTCCCAGTTGACGCCGTGATAGCGGCGCGGCTGCGGAAGCCCGGACGGGCGCGTGGAGGCGAGATCGGTCATGGCGCGGAGATGCGGCGCGAGCGGCGCGGGCGCAAGTGGTTAGTGGCTAGCGCCTGGCGGCTGCCGGCCGGTCGATCGCGCCGGCCTCCTTTGCCGGGGCGACTGGAGCTCGGTCTGTTCCAACCACTAATCACTAACCACCAACCCCTTTCCACCCTCCGCAGCGGCCCCGCGCGCTTTCCGCAACGTCCCACCACCGCGACCACCTTAACCATACTAGATGTGGTTCCTGTGGACGGACCAATTCCCACATATTGCGCGTTTTAAGGGGTGGTTTACGATTAGCGGTAGGTCGGGACCTCCGGAGGGGTGTCCCGACCCCATATGTTGAATCCCGGAGGGCGATCATGACCGCAGGCTGGACCGAAGACCGCGTCGGCGCGCTGAAGAAGCTGTGGCTGGAAGGCCAGTCGGCGAGCCAGATCGCCAAGCAACTGGGCGGCGGCGTGACCCGCAACGCCGTGATCGGCAAGGTGCACCGCCTGGGCCTGTCGGGCCGGGCCGCGTCCCTCGCAGCCGGCGCGCCGCGACCTTCCGCCCCACCCGTCC
>NZ_JBNFOJ010000128.1:0-8197 GCF_057364705.1 Brevundimonas sp. CURTG3B2_SDJG | reverse complement strand
TGATCGTTCTGCACGTCGATGACGACACGAATATTCGGGCTCTCACCGCCCTTGCGTTCGACCTCGCGGGCGACACGCCCGCCGAACGTCGCCCGCGCCTGGCCGCCCTGGCGTCCGGAGAGGCCCAGGTCGCGGTCGGGACCCACGCCCTCTTCCAGGACGCGGTCCGCTTCGACCGCCTGGCCCTGGCGGTCATCGACGAGCAGCACCGCTTCGGCGTCAATGAGCGCCAGCGGCTGCAGGCCAAGGGCGATCCACGCACCGGCGGCGTCCACCTGCTGACCATGTCCGCCACGCCCATCCCGCGCACTCTGGAGCTGACCCAGTACGGCGAGCTGGACGTCTCGCGCCTGACCGAGAAGCCGCCCGGGCGCACGCCCGTCGCCACCGCCGTCCTGCCCCAGGCCCGGATCGGCGAAGTGGCCAAACGGCTAAAGGTCGCGCTGGACGGCGGGGCCCAGGCCTACTGGATCTGCCCCCTAGTGGCCGAAAGCGAGGCCTCTGACCTCGCCGCCGCCGAGGCCCGGGCCGCCGACCTGCGCCGAATCCTGGGCGTCGAGGTCGGCCTGGCCCATGGCCAGATGCCCGGCGCCGAGCGCGAGGCGGTGATGGCCGATTTCGCCGATGGCCGCACGCCGCTGCTGGTCGCCACCACGGTGGTCGAGGTCGGGGTCGACGTGCCCAACGCCTCGATCATGGTCATCGAGCACGCCGACCGCTTCGGCCTGGCCCAGCTGCATCAGCTGCGCGGGCGGGTCGGACGGGGCGCCAAGGCCTCGACCTGCCTGCTGCTGTACGGCGGGAGCGACGACGGCCAGGGCGCGGCGCTGGGCGAGACGGCGAAGACCCGTCTGGAGATCCTCAGGCGCACCGAGGACGGCTTCGAGATCGCCGAGGAGGATTTCCGGCTGCGGGGCGGCGGCGACCCTCTGGGCCTGAAGCAGAGCGGCTTTCCGGCCTATCGCTTCGCCGACCCGATCCGGCACCGCGCCCTGCTGCTGGCCGCCGCCGACGACGCCCGCCTGGCCCTGGGCCGCGACCCCGACCTGATGTCCCCCCGCGGCGAAGCGGTGAAGGTACTGGAGGCGCTGTTCGACTGGCGCAACGACCGGCTGGGTATCGACTAGACGGGCGGGTGCGACACGCGCCACGCCGCCAGGCGCGTCTGCACATCCGCTTCAATGTCCCCATAGAACAGATTGTACTGGCCCGACTTTCTCCGATCCGCCCAACTGCCGCCGTCCTTGAACGCCTCCTGTGGCGGGTCGGTATGGCGCAGCAGGCCTTCGCGGCACTGGGTCGCCACCTCGCGGGCCCTCAGCGCCGGCCGCGCGCCCCATTCCAGGCCCGTCGCGTTGGTCGCCCCCCGATGGGCCCGCGCCTCGACAGGCGCGCGGTCCGTCGAGCCGGTCACCGGGTTCACGCAGAGCGCCGGCCGGCCGTCCAATTCGATCAGGCGGCCGCGTTCGTCCCAGATCAGCGCCCGCCCCAGACGTCGTCGCGCCGCGCCGTCGTTGGTCTCGCCCACCGACGACCAGCCGACGATGCAGCCGACCTGATCGCGCCGCGCGCAGGCCGGCACGGCCGGCGACAGGGAGCTCGGCGGCGGCGACGACGTCCATCAGATAGACCGCCGCCAGCCGGTTCCGGACGGCCGCGTCGCCGGCCACCCGTTCGCGCACCAGCCGCTCCAGCAGTTCCCCGCCCTGCTCGGCCCCCGCCAGGACGATCGGTCCCCTCGGATGCCGCGCGATCCAGGCGTCGAACGCGGCGGCGACGTCCCCATAGGCGAAGGCCCGCGCCTCACGCGCATCCTCCCGCAGGGTCAGGCGAGTGTAGAGGCTCGCCTGGCGGTAACGCGGCGCGCTGACGGCCCCGGCCCGAGCGAAGGGGCCGACGTAGTTCGGAATGACCACCCGCCGCAGCCAGGCGTCGGCCTTGCGGTCGCCGATCGGCCCGTTCCATTCGCGCCCGCCCTCGTAGGTCGTCGGATGCACGAAGAAGATCGCCGCATCGCCTGCGTCCGGCGTGCGCGCCTCTCTCAGCGCCCAGGCCTCGGCCCGGGCGTAGTTGGGCGCCGGGGGAGGCGTATAGGTCTGGAACGGCACCTGCGGGTCCAGGCCCGCCTTCAGGATATCGCCGCGCCACACCGCCACCGCGATGGTCAGCAGCGCCACGAGCATCAGGCCGATCCAGCCGACCCACTGGCGAAAGGTCAGCCCGCGCCCTCTCATCGATAGGGATCCGCCTGGTCCAGGAAGCCCTGGACGTAACGCCGGACGCCCTCCTCCAGCGGCGTCGACTGCCCGGTGAAGCCCGCCGCCCTGACCCGGTCCATATTGGCCTGGGTGAAGTACTGGTATTTGTCGCGGATCGACAGCGGGGTGTCGACATACTCGATCCGCGGGGTCTTCCCGGCGGCGGCGAAGGTGGCGTTGGCCAGGTCCAGGAACGACCGCGCCTGTCCCGAACCAGCGTTGAACACGCCCGACACGGCCGGAGCTTCCAGCAGCCACGCGATCACGTCGACCACGTCGTCGACGAAGACGAAGTCGCGCATCTGGCCCCCGTCGGCGTAGTCCGGGTTGTGCGACCGGAACAGGGTCACCGGTTCGCCGGCCTGCACCTTGGGCCAGATCTGGGCCACGACCGACTTCATGCCGCCCTTGTGGTACTCGTTCGGCCCATAGACGTTGAAAAATTTCAGCCCCGCCCACTGGCTGGGAGCGTGGCCTTCCTCCGCCTGTTTCACGGCATACTGATCGAACAGGTATTTCGAATAGCCGTAAGCATTTAGAGGGCGAAGCGCAGACAACGATTCAAGATCGTCGTCGTCGTCGAAGCCCTGATCGCCGTCGCCATAGGTCGCCGCGGACGAGGCGTAGATCAGACGGGCGTCCCTGAGTGCGCACCAGTCCCACAGATCGCGCGACAGACTGAAGTTGGTGCGCAGGATCAGATCGGCGTCGGCCTCGGTGGTCGACGAGATCGCGCCCATGTGCACCACGGCCTCGATCCGTTCGGCGTGCCGCTCCAGCTTCTCGAACAACTCCTCGGGCTGCCAGAAGTCGGCGATCCGGTGCTTGGCCAGGTTCCTCCACTTGCCCAGCGCGGCTTCTTCCAGGCGATCGCACACGACCACGTCGGCGCGATCCTCCGCGCACAGGCGCGCGACGATGTTCGAGCCGATGAAGCCCGCGCCGCCCGTCACCACGATCATGCGCCGGCTCATTGGTCGTCCTTCATCTTCGCGATCGTCCGGGTCGTGGAATAGCCGTCCTCGAACGTCGCCAGCCTGACCTCGCCGCCCCAGCTCTCGACCAGGTCGCCGCCGACCACGCCCTCCCGGGTGTAGTCCGCGCCCTTGATCAATACGTCGGGACGCAGCCGCTCGATCAGGGCCAGCGGCGTGGGATCGTCGAAGCTGGTCACCCGATCCACGCTGGCCAGGCCGCCGATCACCACCGCCCGGCTGTCCAGGTCGTTGATCGGGCGGCCCTCGCCCTTGAGCCTACGCACCGATGCGTCGGTGTTCAGCGCCACCACCAGCCGGTCGCACCATGATCGGGCCTGGGCCAGATAGGCGACGTGGCCTCGGTGCAGAATGTCGAAGCAGCCATTGGTGAAGCCGACCTTCAGCCCCTGCCGTTTCCAACCCTCCACGACGTGGGCCAGCTCCTCCAGCGGCATGACCTTGGCGTGGGCGCCCGAGGCGTGCTGGCTCATCTCGGCGTCGATCAGTTCGGCGGGGCTAACGACCGCCGTGCCGGCCTTGCCGACCACCACCCCCGAGGCCAGGATCGCGAACTCCACCGCCGTCTCCAGCGACGCCCCGGCCCCCAGGGCCAGGCCCAAGGCCGCCAGACCGGTGTCCCCGGCGCCGGAGACGTCGAACACCTCGCGCGCCCGACCCGGGAAATGCCGGGCCGGCTGGCCGCGCCGCATCAGGCTCATCCCCTTGCCGGCCCGCGTCACCACCACGGCCTTGGCCGTCGTCGCCGCCAGGAGGGCCGCCAGCGCCGTCTCGACCTCGGCGTCGGTCTCGACCGGCAGGCCCGTCGCCCCGGCCAGTTCGCTGGCGTTCGGCTTGATCAGGTCGACCTCGCCATAGCGGGCGAAATCCCGGCCCTTGGGATCGACGATGATCGGCGCCCCGGATTTCTGGGCGGCGGACAACGCCTGTCCGATCATGGCGTCGCTGACCACACCCTTGGCGTAATCCGACAAGAGATAAACGGAAGCCCCGATGAAAGCGTCGCTTTCTGTCGCCAAAATGGGCGCATCCTCCTCGTCCAGCCGCAGCAGTTGCTGGCCGGCCGCGACGAACCGGGTCTTGACGATGGTGTCCACGCCGGCGCGACGTTCGATGGCGTCCTCGACCCCGTCCTCTGCGGCGATCAGCGCGGCCAGTTCGTCGCCAGCCGCGTCCCGCCCCGCGACCGCGCCCAGCCGGGCGACCCCGCCCAGGGCCGCGACATTGCGGGCCACGTTGCCGACTCCGCCCGGCATGGCGATCCGGCGCCGCGTCCTGAGCACCGGGATCGGCGCCTCGGGCGAGATGCGACTGACCTCGCCGTAGACGTAGCGGTCCAGCATCAGGTCGCCCACGCAGGCGACCTTCAGCCCGCGCACGCGCTCCAGCAGCGCCTGCAGTTCGCCGAGATCGAGGGTGCGGTCCGTCATCCCCGCCGGACTATCGGATTCACGCGGCCTTCGCCATCCGCGCCTTCGACAGGTCGTCGTAGGCGATCAGGTCGGCGGCCAGCGCCTCGAACTCGCTCAGCGGCACCATGTTCGGCCCGTCCGACGGCGCGTGGTCGGGATCCTGGTGCGTCTCCATGAAGACGGCGTCGACGCCCACGGCCACGGCGGCCCGGGCCAGGACCGGCACGAACTCGCGCTGGCCGCCCGAGGACGTGCCCTGCCCGCCCGGTTGCTGGACGCTGTGGGTCGCATCGAAGACCACCGGACAGCCGATCTCGCGCAGCACCGGCAGGGCGCGCATGTCCGAAACCAGGGTGTTGTAGCCGAAGCTGGCCCCGCGCTCGCAGGCCATGACGTTGGGGTTGCCGGCGCCCGTCACCTTGGCGATGACGTTCTTCATGTCCCACGGGGCCAGGAACTGGCCCTTCTTGATGTTGATCGTCTTGCCCGTCGCCGCCGCGGCCAGCAACAGGTCGGTCTGGCGGCTGAGGAAGGCTGGGATCTGCAGCACGTCCACGGCCTGGGCGGCGATGCGGCAGTGCTCTTCGGTGTGCACGTCGGTCAGCACCGGCATGCCGGTCACCTCGCGGATCTCGGCGAAGATCGGCAGCGACCCTTCCAGGCCGAAACCGCGCGCAGCTGTGGCCGAGGTGCGGTTCGCCTTGTCAAAGCTGGTCTTGTAGATGATCCCGACGTTCAGCCGGTCGCCGATTTCCTTGAGCGCATGCGCCATCTCCAGGGCGTGCTCGCGGCTCTCCAGCTGACACGGCCCCGCGATGAAGACGATCCGCTGGCCGCCGCCGATGCTGACGGGGCGCTTCACATCCTTGATGTCGATGACGGCGTTGGGCTTGGACACGGCGGGTTCCCGGACAGCGGATGGAATTGCACGGCTCATGCCGCGCTTCTGGGGCGATCAGGTGGCGTTTGCGAAGGCCCGGCGCAACCTACCACGGCCTTTCGTCGCGTGACCACCGAACCTGACGAGATCCGACGACGCCCGCCCCCGTACAACCTCCAGGGTTGACGCCCGGGGACAGGCTACCCAACATCTCTGGCATGACCTCGGTCACTGCCGATCTGCATCAGATCACCGCCCGCACCCCGCGCGGGTTCGCCCTTCTGCTGCGCCTGCTGGCCTCGAACTGGACCTTCGGCCGCCTGACGGTCCTTTTGCCCAACGGCGAGACTCACGCCCTGGACGGCGCGGAGCCCGGTCCGTCCGCCGTCCTCGACATCCGCGATTACCGGTTCGCCCGCCGCGTGCTGGCCAGCGGCGACATCGGCTTCGCGGAGGGCTACATGGCCGCGGAGTGGGAGACGCCGCATCTGGCGCCCTTGCTGGAGGTTCTGGCCCGCAACTACGACAGCATCCGTCGCCTGTTCGACGGCCATCCCGTGATCAAGGCGGTCAACTGGCTGTCGCACCGGATGAACCGCAACAGCCGCAGCGGCTCGCGCAAGAACATCCACGCCCACTACGACCTGGGCAATCCGTTCTACGCGACCTGGTTGGACCCCTCGATGACCTATTCGTCGGCCCGCTTCGCCGCGGCGGGTCAATCCCTGGAGGCGGCCCAGCGCGAGAAGTACGCCTCGTTGGCTCGGATGATGGACCTGACGACGGGCCAGTCGGTGCTCGAGATCGGCTGCGGCTGGGGCGGCTTCGCCGAATTCGCCGGCCGCGAGATCGGAGCCAGGGTCACCGGCATCACCATCTCGCAGCAGCAGTACGACTTCGCCCGCCAGCGCATCTTCAACGCCGGTTTGACGGACCGCGTCGATATCCAGTTGATCGACTACCGCGACGTCCAGGGCCGTTTCGACCGTGTGGCCTCCATCGAGATGTTCGAGGCCGTCGGCCAGGAGTACTGGCCCGCCTACTTCGGCAAGATCCACGAGGTGCTGGAGCCGGGCGGCCGGGCGGGCCTGCAGATCATCACCATCGACGACGCCTATTTCGCCGGCTACGGCAAGCGCACCGACTTCATCCAGAAATACATCTTCCCGGGCGGCATGCTGCCGTCCGAAGCGGCGCTCAAGCCGGTCGTCGACCAGGCGCGGCTGGGCTGGCGCGCCGTCGAGCGCTTCGGGCTGGACTACGCGGAAACCTTGAAGACCTGGGACGAGCGCTTCCAGGCCGCCTGGCCCGAGATCCGGCAGATGGCCGGCTTCGACGAGCGCTTCCGCCGCCTGTGGCGCTTCTACCTGGCCTATTGCGAGGCCGGCTTCCGCTCGCGCCGCACCGACGTCATCCAACTGGCGCTCGAACGAACCTGACCGCTCGGCCGCGCGCCGATTTCAAATGCCTGGAGGGGAACCGGAAATGACGTCGTGGACCAGGGGCCTGCTGGCCGCCGCTTTCGTTTCGGCCGGCGCATGGCTTGTCGCGCCCGCGGATTCCTGGGCCCAGGACTTCCCGTGCAACGGCACCCCTGGCGAATACGTCGTCGGCTTCTCCGGCGCCGGCGGCGGAGTGAACACCTCGGGACAGGGCACGCCCATCTGCCGGGCGCCGGCCGCCGGGTCCAACCGCGGCCCGGCCGAGCCGCCGCCGCGCGGCGTCCCGGTCTATCTGCCGATGCCCGGCGACAACGCCCGCACGGTCGATAGTTTCATCGCCATCGCCTCGCACCGCGACGGCAAGGACTACTGGGTCACCTGGAACCAGCGTTCCTCGGAGGTGGCCGAGCGCATCGTTTTGGAGGCCTGCACGGCGACGCTGGGAGAGGGCTGCCAGATCGACAAGAGCGGCGCGAACGGCTCCATCGTTATCGGCCAGGATCCGGAGGGCGGCATGTGGATCGCCAGCAGCGGCTCCGGAGAGGAGACCGCGCTGGGCATCCTGGAGCGCAACTGCCCGACCTGCCAGCCGATCAAGCGCTACACCAGCAGCCCCTGGCAGGAGGCGGCCTACGTCCTGCCGTCTGACCACGCTGCGATCGACGCGCGTCAGACGCGACAGGGTTACGACTTTCCGGCCTTTTCGCGCGTCGCGCCGCCGCGGCCCGCGCCGAACTAGGCCCATGCCGCCCGGGTCGTCCCCCCTGATCTCGACCGAGGCGCTGGCGGCTCGGATGGGCGAGCCTGGCCTGCGCATCTTGGACGCCAGCTGGCATCTGGATGGCCGCGACGCCCGGGCGGACTTCGCCGCCAGACGAATACCGGGCGCGGCCTTTTTCGATCTGGACGCCATATCCGATCAGGACAGCGCCCTGCCCCACATGTTGCCGTCCGCGGCCTCGTTCGCCGCCTCCCTGGGCCTGCTCGGCGTCACCCAGGACAGCGCCGTGGTCGTCTACGACACGGCCGGCCTGTTCTCGGCCGCCCGCGCCTGGTGGATGCTGAAGGTCATGGGCGCGCGGGACGTACGCGTGCTGGACGGGGGCCTGCCCAAATGGCGCACCGAGGACCGCCCGCTCGAAACCGGCCCGGCCGCCGCCCCGGCCTTCGCCGTCTTCAGCCCGCGCCTGGACGGCGAAGCGGTGGCCGG
>NZ_JBNFOJ010000127.1:0-8253 GCF_057364705.1 Brevundimonas sp. CURTG3B2_SDJG | reverse complement strand
AGGCCCAAGCTCCCGCGCGCGCCGTGGACCGCCAGCATCGCCGCCGCGGCGATCGTCGCAAGGGCGGCGCAGATCAGGACGATCCGCCGTCCCATCGTCGCCGAACCGGGCAGGATCATGCCCAGGGCCACCGCGATCTCGGCCGCGCCCAGACCCTGGACCAGGGGCAGGGCGGCGTGTGCGGGCCAGCCCAGCAGGGCGATCAGATTGGCCTCGGACTCGGTCAGCTTGGCGTAGCCGGCCGCGCCGAAGAACATCGCCAGCCACACCTGTCCGGTCCAGAGGAAGAGGTCCCGGCGGGCGGCGCGCTGGCGAGCGCGAGGGTCGCGGGCGGCGGCGGGTTGGGCGAGGGTCATGGCCAGGCTCCGGGAGGCGACGGGGAGGGGGAGGAGCCCGACCGTCCAATCCGAAGCTTTCGCCACCCTGACGGGCGCGCGCGTCGTCTTGAAAGCTCCATGAAAGGCGCGTCCCCTACAGGCGCCGGTCGGCGGGGCGCCGGCGCGCATCGAGGACGGACATGGCACGATCGGCATCCTCGCGACGCAGCGGACGCTCCCTCATGGGGATGATCTTTCCGACCGTCGTCGTCGTCATCCTGGTCACCTACCTGGGTCAGGAAATGCTCGGCATGGATCCCGAGCCCAGCGACCAGATGACGCCGATCGAGCGGATCACCTCAGGGGACTTCGCCAGGGAGGTCCGCGAGGTTCTGCCCCTGCTCTCCTTCTACATCGCCCTGACGGTCGGGACCGTCTACGCGGTGCTGCGCGCGGGACTGAAGCCGCTGCGCCGCATGTCCGAACAGGCCGCCCTGATCGGCCCGGCGACGCTGGAGGCGCGGCTGAACCTGACGATCGCGCCCGCCGAGATCGCGCCGCTGGTCGAGGCGTTCAACGGCGCGCTGGACCGGCTGGAGCGCGGCTGGCGCGCCCAGCGCGACTTCTCCGCCAACGCCGCCCACGAACTGCGCACGCCACTGGCCGCGCTCAGGGCCCAGGTCGAGAACCGGCTGGAGCCCGAGGACCGCAAGGCGGCCGTCCAGGAGTTCGACCGTCTGTCGCGCCTGATCGCGCAGTTGCTGCTGCTGGCCGAGACCGAGCACGGCCCGACGCGGGCGACCGAAGCCTTCGATCTGGTCGCCGTCGCGCGGCGAACCGCCAGCGAGCTCGCCCCCGCCATCCTCTCGAGCGGCCGTCAGCTGGAATTCGCCTCGGTCGCCGAGACCTGGCCGGCCCAAGGACATCCCCTGATGATCGACGTCGCCCTGCGCAATCTTCTGGAGAACGCCATCCGGCACACGCCGGCCGTTCCTGCATCACCGTGACCGTGGGGCCGGCCGGAACGATCACCGTCTCGGACGACGGCCCGGGCGTGCCCGCCGCCTTCGCCGACCGCCTGTTCGACCGGTTCAGCAAGGCGGACCCGGCCAGCGGCGGGGCCGGCCTGGGCCTGTCCATCGTCGCCCGGATCATGGCGCTGCACGAGGGGCAGGCGCGGCTGATCCGGACGGCCGGCGGGGCCTGCTTCGAACTGGACTTCTCGGGCTGCGGCGAGACAGGGGCGGATCCGGGCCGCCCGGTCGACGCCGCCCGGGGCGCCTTCCGGCCCGGCTGGAAATCCGCCTTCGCGAAAGCTTGGCGAAAGACTGGCGCGGCAGAGGTGGCGGGATGAAGGTTCTGCTCGTCGAGGACAACCGGCTGCTGGGCGAATCCACCGCCCGGTCGCTGACCCGCGCCGGCTTCGCCGTGGACCTGGCGGACCGGTTCGAGGATGGCTGGCATGCCTGGCGATCGTCGGACTACGACGTGGTGGTCCTGGACATCATGCTGGGCGAGGAGAGCGGCCTGGACCTGCTGGCGCGGCCGCGCCGAGGGCCGGATCGTGCCCGGTGCTGCTGCTGACCGCGCTGGGCGACATCGACCGCCGGGTCGAGGGCCTGAACGCCGGCGCGGACGACTATCTGGTCAAGCCGTTCGCGCTGGAGGAGCTGATCGCCCGGCTGCGGGCGCTGGCCCGCCGCCCAGCCTCGATGCTGGACCCCGTGCTGCGCTACGGCAACGTCCGCTTCGACACCGGAACCCGCGAGGTCGCCGTCGATGGCGCCAACGTCCAGCTGTCGCGGGGCGAGGGCATCGTCCTGGAGCGGTTCCTGCGCTCGCCGGACCGGATCATCACGCGCGAACAGCTGGGCGAGAGCCTTTACTCCTACGCCCAGGACTACACCGAGAACTCGATCCAGGTTCACGTCCATCGCGTGCGGCGCCGGCTCGCCGAGCTGAACGCGCGGATGTCGATCCGGGCCATCCGCGGCCTCGGCTACATGGCGATCGAGACGCCGGCGACATCGCCCTGACCGCCCTCCCCTTCCCGACGCCTCCCTTCCTCCCCCAAGAAGGACTTCCACATGGTTCGATACCTGAACGCCCTGGCCGCGACGGGTCTGCTGGCCGCCGCCGCCTGCCAGACGGCGCCGGAGCCGCACGCCGGGTTCCTGTCCAGCTACGAAGGCCTGGACCGCAAGTCCGGCACCCTGCGCGCCTCGATCGTCCAGCGCCGCGACGACGCGGCGGCGGCGATGGTCGAACGGGTCTTCATCGAGCCGAGCCTGCTGGTCGGCGACGCCGCGCCCGATCTGGACGAGGGCGAGCGTCAGGCGGTGCTGCGCGAGGTCGACCGGCAGATCTGCTACGAGGTCAGCGAGCGGTTCACCGTCCTGCCCGAGGCCGCGCCGGACGCGGCCCGCATCCCGGGCCGGCGTGACCCCGGATCGACCCCGACGGGGCCGCACCGGATCGGTGGCGTCGGCGGCGGTCAACTACTTCATCCCCGGGCCGCTGGGCGTACGGGTCCCGGGAACCACGGGCGGCCTGGCGGTGGAGACCGAGCTTCTGGCGCCGGGATCGGGCCAGCAGGTCGCGGCCCTGGTCTGGGCGCGGAACGCCACGGCCGTGGGCATGGACGATCCGTCCCTGTCGCGGGTCGGGGACGCGCTGCAGTTCGCCGAGCCCTTCGGCGACGCCGTGGGCGACGCCTTCTCGCCCGAGGACCGCAAGCCGCGCGACATCGCCAAGCCCGATCCGTGCGAGGGCTTCGGCCCCCGGTTCAACGCCGGCGGCATGGTGGCCGGCGGGCTGGTGGGCATGGCGACGGGCCTGTACGTGCCCGAACTGGACCGCGCCCGCCCGGCCGCAACTGCTGCTGAATCCGCCGTCTCCCCCGCGCCGACAGAGCCCGCTCCGGAACCGCGATAGGCGTCCGGAGCGGGCGACGACGGGTCAGCCGCGGATGAAGGCCAGCAGGTCGGCGTTGACCCGGTCCTGTTCGGTGGTGGCCAGGCCGTGGGAGCCGCCCTCGTAGACCTTCAGGATCGAGCCCTTGACGATCTGGTGCGACTTGCGGCCGGCGGCGTCGATCGGGACGATCTGATCGTCGTCGCCGTGGATGATCAGGGTCGGCTTGTCGAACTTTTCGAGATCGGGCGTGTAGTCGACTTCCGAGAACTCGTGGATGCAGTCCAGCTGCCCCTTGATCCCGCCCATCATGCCTTGCAGCCAGAAGGAGTCGCGGACGCCCTCCGAGATTTTCGCGCCCGGCCGGTTGTAGCCGTAGAAGGGCAGGGTCAGGTCGCGGAAAAACTGGCTGCGGTCGTCGTAGGTCCCCTTGCGGATGCCGTCGAAGACCTCGATCGGCAGGCCGCCGGGATTGGCTTCGGTCTTGAGCATCAGGGGCGGGACGGCGCCGATCAGGACGATCTTGGCCACCCGGCTGGTCCCGTGGCGGCCGACGTAGTGGGTGATCTCGCCGCCGCCGGTCGAGTGGCCGACCAGGACCAGGTCCTTGAGGTTCAGCGCATCGATCAGGGTGGCCAGGTCGTCCGCATACTGGTCCATGTGGTTGCCGTCCCAGGTCTGGTCCGAGCGGCCGTGGCTGCGGCGGTCATGGGCGATGACGCGGTAGCCGTTGGAGCCCAGGAACTGCATCTGCGCGTCCCAGGCGTCGGCGGTGAGCGGCCAGCCGTGGCTGAACAGGACCGGCTGGCCCGAGCCCCAGTCCTTGTAGAAGATCCGGGCGCCGTCGTTTGCGGTGATGAAAGCCATGTCGAACGCTCCTGTCGGGTTCCGGCGGATCGCCGGGTGGGTTGCAGCGGGAGGATCGGTCGAGTTCGAACGGTTGAAAATCGAAACGATCGAAACACATCTTTTCCGAAACTGGCCGCCCGGATCAGCGCGCGATCTGGTGCTCGACCGCCCAGTTCAGCGCGTCGTCGGCGACGGCTTCCCAGCCGGCGTCCATGCAGGTCCAGTGCGAGCGGCCCTCGAAGATCTTCAGGTCCGTTCGCGACGGCGCCCGCTTCTGCTTGTCGTAAATGGCGCGCGTCATGGAGGCGTCGGCGATCAGGTCGATCTCGCCGCCGATGAGCAGGAGAGGCGCGCGGTTCGGGTTCTTCCAGTCGATCCGGCCCGAGGCTCCGGTGACGCCGTCCCAGTAGACCTTGCCCGGGGTCGGCACGATGTAGGCGTCGTAGAGCGCGGTCACCTGGTCGCGCGGCGCGGTCTGGGCGAACCGTTCGGCGAAGAATTTGCGGGTCATCACCTTGGACTTGCGCCAGCTGAACAGGTCCAGGAAGACCGGCAGGGCCGAGACGATCGCGTGCGGCCCCAGCGGCACGCCCGGGGTGGGGGCCGGATTGATCGCCACGCCGGCGACCCCCAGGCCGCGGTCCAGCAGGTGCTGCACGACGACCCCGCCCAGCGAGTGGCCGATCAGGATGGGCGTCTCCGGCAGGGCGCGGATATGGCGCTCGTAGTGGTCGAACAGATCGACCTGACCCACCCGGGCCAACTCCTTGCGGGGAAAGTCGCGCAGCTCCGCCGGCGTGCGGTCGTCATGGGGCCAGTCCGGGGCGACGACGGTGAAGCCCTGGGCCTCGTAGCGGGCCTTGAAGCTCTCCCAGCTGGCGGCGTTCAGCCAGGCGCCATGGATCAGCATGATGGTCTTGGTCATCGTTCAGTCTCCTTCTGGCGCGGCGGGGCCGCACTCGAACCGATCGCCCCGCCGCCGGAGGGCGACGCGGCCTGGGGAGGACGCTTGGCGAGGAACACTGGGCGACGCGCGGTCCGATCCGGATCGCGCTGGACTGGGCGGCGAGCTTGGCCGCTAGCCGAGAGGACCACATTCAACCTCGGGGGGAAAGACGAGATCGGGATCAATGATTGTGACGAATGGCTCCAGCGCGGGCCGATCAGCGTCCCGCCGTGTCTCCCGGCCACAGCGGTCCAGAGAACCGGGCGGCCAGATAGGTCATCAGCGCCGTCACCCTCGCGGGCGGGGGCCGCCGCCCGGGGCGACCAGATGCAGATCGATCGGCGGCAGGCTCCAGTCCGTCATCACCGTCTGCAGTTTCCCCGCCGCCAGGTCGCGCCAGTAGATGAAGTCCGGCTGCGGCGCGACGCCCAGGCCCGCGCAGAGGGCCGCGGTCAGGGCGTCGGCGTTGTTGGCCCGCAGCGGGCCGTGCGGCCGCACGGCCGCCTCCTCTCCGGCCGCGTTCACGAACCGCCACAGCTCGGCGTTGGGCAGGTAGGCGTAGCCCAGGCAGGCGTGGCGGACGAGGTCGGACGGATGCTCGGGCCGCCCGCGCTGCTCCAGATAGCCGGGCGAGGCGACCAGGTAACGCCGGATCGGCCGCAGCCGCCGCGCGGTCATCGAGGAATCGGGCAGGGCCGCGATCCTGAGCGCGCAGTCGAAGCCCCCGCCGACCAGATCGACCACTTCGTCGGACAGATGCAGGTCGACCGAGACGTCGGGATGGGTCGCCAGGAATTCCGGCAGGGCGGGAGCGACATAGGCCATGCCGAACGACATGGGCGCGGCGAGGCGGACCAGGCCGCGCGGGCGCACCGCCTGGTCCAGCATCTCGCCTTCGGCGGCCTCGGCCTCGGCCAGCATCTGCGATGCGCGCGCCGCCAGGGTCCGCCCGGCGTCGGTCAGCGAGAACCGGCGGGACGTCCGGTGCAGCAGGGTCGCGCCGAGTCGCAGCTCCAGCCGGCTGACGCCTTGGAGACCGTCGCCTTGGACAGGCCCAGCGCCTCGGCCGCGCGGGAGAAGGACTGGTCTCCGCCACCTTGGAGAAGACGGCCAGGGCCTCGAGATCGGGAAGCTTGGACATGGATCCGTCTGGAAACGATGAGTTTCGAGTGTTTCTATTTTGGAACCGAAGCTGATCGCTATCTTGTCGTCAAGCAACGGCGCCCCGACGGCGGGGCGCGGAGACAAGACCATGATCGAACTGCGACCGTTCGACAGCCTGGGCGGAGCGAACCACGGCTGGCTCAACGCCAAGCACCACTTCTCGTTCGCCAACTATTACGACCCGGCGCGGATGAGCTGGGGCGCGCTGCGCGTCTGGAACGACGACGAGATCGCCGCCGGAACGGGCTTCCCGCCCCATCCCCACGCCGACATGGAGATCATCACCTACGTCCGCGAAGGGGCCATCACCCACGAGGACAGCCTGGGCAACAAGGGCCGCACCGAAGCCGGCGACGTCCAGGTGATGAGCGCCGGCACCGGCATCCGGCACGCCGAGTACAACGCCGAGCCGGACCTGACCCGGATCTTCCAGATCTGGATCGAGCCGACCCGTCGCGGCGAGAAGCCGTCCTGGGGGTCGCGCCCCTTTCCCAAGGGCGATCGGGCCGGGCAGTTCGTGGTCCTGGCCTCGGGTTTCGAGGGGGACGGGGACGCCCTGCCGATCCGCACCGAGGCTCGCGTCGTCGCGGCGACGCTGAAGGCCGGCGAGAGCGCCGACTATCCGCTGGGCGCGTCGCGGCGCGGCTATCTGGTCCCGGCCAAGGGCGAGATCGAGGTGAACGGGGTGCGCGCCAACGCCCGCGACGGCGTGGCCGTGACCGAGGTCGAGACCCTGACGGTCAAGGCCCTGTCCGACGCCGAGATCGTGCTGGTCGACGCCTCGTAAGGCTCCATCCCATCCGGCCGCGCCGTCCACGGCGGCCGGCGGCGCGGCCGCGGTCCCTGTCTCAGCCCCCCGACGCCGCGGGTCCGCAGAATTGAGAAGGGGAGCGACGTCGCCGTCGCTCCCCTTCTTCGTATCCCCAGGGGTCAACCCTTGCTGGGAATGTTCAGCCCGCGCTGCACCGCCGGGCGGGCCAGGCCGCGCTCCAGCCAGGCGGGGACGTTCTTCAGGCTGTCGTAGTCGACCAGATCGCGGGCCTCGTAGAAGCCGATCAGGTTCCGGACCCAGCCCAGCGTCGCGATGTCGGCGATGGTGTAGTCGTCGCCCATGATCCAGTCGCGGGGCTCTCCCCCTTCATTGGCAAGCCGGTCGTCCAGCACCTTCAGCAGGCGGGTCGCCTCGCCGACGTAGCGCTGCAAGGGGCGCTTGTCCTCGAAGGCCTTGCCGGCGAATTTGTGGAAGAAGCCGACCTGGCCGAACATCGGACCGATCGCCGCCATCTGGAACATGACCCACTGCAGGGTCTCGTATCGGGCGGCCGGATCGGACGGGATGAACCGGCCGGTCTTCTCGGCCAGATAGACCAGGATGGCGCCCGACTCGAACAGCGCCAGCGGCTTTCCGCCGGGACCGTCGGGATCGATGATGGCGGGGATCTTGCCGTTGGGATTCAGCGACAGGAATTCCGGGCCCCAGGTCTCGTTCTTGGTGATGTCGACCAGGTGGGGCTCGTAGGGCAGGCCCAGTTCCTCCAGCAGGATCGAGACCTTCACGCCGTTGGGCGTGTTCAGCGAATACAGCTGCAGGCGGTCGGGATGCTGGGCCGGCCAGCGCTGGGTGATGGGGAAGGCGGACAGGTCGGTCATGGCGAAGCTCCAGCTCGGGGTCGGCAGGATGTAGGCGGGCCGTTTCAAACCGCAACCGATGAAGTGGCGTATTCGTCCGACCGATTGTGACGCATCTCCCCGCCAGTCCGCCAGCCCGGCGAATGAAACCACCGATCCGGACGCTTCGGACGGCATTCGAGCTCCGAGGGGAGGGGCTCGTGACTGGACCCGGCGCGCCGGCGGAGGCAATGGAGGCGCATGACCTTTCCGACCCCGACCCCCGCCGACTGGAAGGCGCTCGCCGAGAAGGCGCTGAAGGACCGGCCGCTCGAGAGCCTGGTGCACCTGGACGCCGACCAGCTGGTGATCCGGCCGCTCTACGCCGGCGCGACCGGGGTCGAGGCCGTCTTCGCGCCGCGACCGTCGGACGCCGACGGCCGGGACCTGGGACCT
>NZ_JBNFOJ010000126.1:0-8446 GCF_057364705.1 Brevundimonas sp. CURTG3B2_SDJG | reverse complement strand
GTGGTCGCGCCCGCCGCGGCCGATGCGGCGGCTCCAGCCGCGGCTGCGGCCGCCGCCTTCGACATCAGCAAGGTTCCGGTTTCGGAGGTCGCCCTGGGCGCGTTCCCCTACGTCGCCCTGCCCGCGGGCTATCAGGACGGCGGCGGACACACCCAGGATCTGGCGCGCTTCCCGTTCTGGACCGGCTCGGCGTTCGAGTTCGTCGAGGGCAAGGTCTATCAGGGCGGCATTCAGCCCGCCGAGGGCAAGACCTTCTCCAAGCTCGAACTCCAGCGCGCCATCGAGCAGCGGGTTCTCGCGCTCGGCGGCGTCAAGGTGACCGAAAGCCAGATCCCGACCTCGGCCTCCGACACCCTGAGCGACGATGTGAAGGTCGGCATGATCGACGGCCTGGGCGACATCTACAACGACCCGACCACGACCTATCTGATCCGTCGGGCGGACCGGAACATCTGGGTGCATTTCACGCCCAGCATGTACGGCGCCGCCTGGACCATCGCCGAGACCGAACCCAGGCCGGCCGCCCCTGCGATGCCTGCAGCCTGATCCTGAGAGATGCGCCGCCGGCTTCCGGCGGCGCGCTCTTTACGGCCGTCGAACGAATCTCGCGAAACGGCTATGCAAATCTTCTACACCTCCGAGCATCCATGACCGGTTTCGACGTCATCGCCATCCTGGTCATCCTGGCCTCGGCCGGCGCCGGCTGGGTGCGCGGCGGCACGCGCGAGATCATCACCCTGCTCAGCTTCGTGCTGGCGGCCTTCGTCGCCCTGGTCGCCCTGCCCCTGACCGCGCCGATCGGCCGGGGACTGGTCGATCCCGACTGGGCGGGGACCATCCTGTCGGCGGTGGGATCGTTCCTGCTGATCTATTTCGGCATCCGCATCTTCGGCTCGATCCTGTCCAGGCGGGCTCAGGCCCACCCCCATCTGGGCGGCGTTGACAGGTTCGTGGGCGTCTTCGTCGGCGCGGCGCGCGCCCTGGTCCTTCTGGGCGCGATCCATCTGGTGATCGTGGCCGCCATGCCGGGCGACAAGACGCCGCGCTGGCTGAGCGAGGCCGCCCTTCGGCCGGTGACGGCGGGCGCCGCCCGGCTGATCCAGATCGTTCTGCCGGGCATCGGGCGCGGCGCCGACGCCCTGTCTCCAGTCGTCAGTTCGTCCGTGAGCAAAGGGTTTTCCGAGGACGAAGCCTTGCCCTCGCCCCAAACAAGCAATACTTCGCCGCCGTCCGCCCAGCGCTAGCGTCCCCTGCTTCATCGGAGCCCCACGATGAGCCGCCTCGACCACTCCATCGCCGCTCCGGTCGTCCACCGGGAGCACCATCGCGACGCCGACGACGACCGGCCGCGGCTGGAGTGCGGCGTCTGCGGCGTCTGGGGCGCGGACAAGGACGACGCCTCCTCCATCGTGGCCCTTGGCCTGCACGCCCTGCAGCATCGCGGACAGGAAGCCTGCGGCATCGCCAGCGTGCACGAGGCGCGCTTCTACACCGAGCGTCACATGGGCTTGGTGGGCGAGGCCTTCGGCGGAAGCAACCTGGCCGAACGGATGCCCGGATCGGCGGCGGTGGGCCACACCCGCTATTCCACCGCCGGCGGCTCCTTCCTGCGCAACATCCAGCCGATGTTCGCCGACCTGGACCAGGGCGGAATCGCCGTGGCTCACAACGGTAATCTCACCAATTTCAAATACCTGCACAGCCAACTTGTCTCCGAAGGTGCGATCTTCCAGTCGACCTCGGATTCAGAGGTGATCCTGCACCTGATCGCCCGAAGCCGTAAGGCCAAGGTGGTCGATCGCTTCATCGACGCGATCGGCCGGATCGAGGGCGGCTACGCCCTGGTCTGCCAGACCCGTTCCAAGATGATCGGCGCGCGCGACCCGCTGGGCATCCGCCCGCTGGTGCTGGGCCAGATCGGCGACGCCTGGGTGCTGGCGTCCGAGACCTGCGCGCTGGACACCGTCGGCGCCACCTTCGTGCGCGACGTCGAGCACGGCGAGGTCGTGGTCATCGACCACGAGGGCCTCCGCTCGATCAAGCCGTTCCCGGTCAAGGCGGCTCGCCCCTGCCTGTTCGAATACGTCTACTTCTCGCGCCCCGACAGCTTCGTGAACGGCAAGTCGGTCTACGAGGTCCGCAAGCGCATGGGCCGGGGCCTGGCGCGCGAGCACGCGGTCGAGGCCGACGTGGTCGTGCCGGTGCCCGATTCCGGCGTGCCGGCCGCCATGGGCTACGCCCAGGAGAGCGGCATTCCCTACGAGATGGGGATCATCCGCAGCCACTACCTGGGCCGCACCTTCATCCAGCCCAGCCAGGGCGCCCGTCAGAAGGGCGTGCGCATGAAGCACAGCCCCAACAAGGCCGTGCTCGCCGGCAAGCGCGTGGTGCTGATCGACGACTCCATCGTGCGCGGCACCACCTCGGTGAAGCTGGTCCGCGCCGTCCGCGCGGCCGGCGCCGCGGAGGTGCACCTGCGGTCGGCCTCGCCGCCGATCCTTTGGCCGGACTTCTACGGCATCGACATGCCCGAGCGAGACCAGCTGATCGCCGCCAACAAGACGCTGGAGGAAATGCGCGCCTATCTGGAGGTCGACTCGCTCGGTTTCCTGTCGGTGGACGGCCTGTACGAGGCGATGGAGGCGGGCCCGCGCGATCCGCAGAACCCTCAGTTCACCGACCACTATTTCACCGGCGACTACCCCACCCGCCTGCTGGATCGCGAGATCGAGGAAGGCGGGCGCGAGGAGGCGTCGCGGCAACTTTCGCTGCTGGTGAGCGCTTAAGGTACGGATCGGCCGCGTCCGGTCCTCGCCTTCGGGACCGCCCATGATCCAGCTCGGCTACTTCACCATCGACACGCCCGACATCGAGAAGGCCAAGGCCTTCTATGGCGCGCTATTCGACTGGACGTTCGACGCCGAGGCCTCCAATCCGACCTACGCCCAGGTCGCGGACAGCGAGCCGCCCTTCGGCTTCATCAAGGTCGAACGGGCCGGGACCTTCACTCACCTGTATTTCCGGGTCGAGGACGTCACCGCCGCGTGTGCGCGGGTCACCGAGTTGGGCGGCAAGGCGGCCGTGCCGTCGGAAAGCGCCGCGGGCTTGTCCGCGGTGGTCTCGGACAACCAGGGCGTCAGCTTCAGCCTGTGGCAGCCTGCCGCCGCCTCCTAGGCCGGTTTCGCTTCCGCGCGCCGGACGGTCGCGCTATCAGCGCGCCATGACCGACCTCCCCCTGAAAGACCGCATCGCCCTTGTTGTCGGCGCCTCGCGCGGCATTGGCTACGAAAGCGCCCTCGCCCTGGCCAAGGCCGGCGCGCACGTGATCGCCACGGCGCGCACGCAGGGCGGCCTGGAGGAGCTGGACGACGCCATCTTCGCCGCCACCGGCCAGCACGCCACCCTGATCCCGTTCGACCTGGTGGACGGCGGCGCGATCGACCGCATGGGCGGGGCGCTGTATGAGCGCTTCGGCCGGCTGGACATCTGGGTGCAGGCGGCCGCGACCATGGGCGCCGAAGGCCTTACGCCGGTCTCCAACGCCGACCCGCGCGGCTTCGCCAAGGTCGAGAAGACCAACTTCACCGCCGTCTATCGCCTGATCCGCTCGCTGGAGCCCTTGCTGAAGGCGTCCAGCGCAGCGCGGGTGATCCACCTGACCACTAGCGTCGCGGCCGCGCCGCGCGCCTTCTGGGGCGCCTACGCCGCGACGAAGGCGGGGGCGGAGGCGCTGATGAAATGCTGGGCCGACGAGATCGAGTCCATGCCCGTCCGCGTCTCCATCGTCGATCCCGGCCGGATGCGCACCCAGCTGCGGGCCCAGGCCTTTCCCGGCGAGGATCCTGAACAGAATGTCCACCCCTCGGCCATCGGCCCCCTGATCGTGGAGCTGGCCCGCGGCGACCTGACGCCGCCGCTGACAGTCAGCTTCAAGGACTGGAATGCGGCCCCAGAGGCGTCGGCTTTGGTCTGACGCCGTCCCGAAGCGACGCGCGAATTGCGTCGCCGGACGTTGTGATCGACACCTGTCGTCGAGGAGCCGCCGATGCCCGAAGCCGAAGACGTGATCCGTCGCTACACCTCGATCTCGTCGGTGATCGACACCCTTCTTCGCAAGGAGCTGGCGCTGCTGGACCCCCAGGCCTGGACGATCGGAACGATCGGTATTTCATGGGCCTGTACAAGGAGAAGAAGGGCGTCGGCGGCCTGTATGCGGTCTGCGCGGCGCAATGCCGCGAGACCTATCATCACTGGCGGGTCTTCACGAACACCGCCGACGGCGCCTGCATAGAAATCCGCCGCAAGCCGCTGGAGGACTGGCTCGCCACCCTGCCCTCGGCGCGGTTCGGCCCGGTCGACTACCTGGTCCTGCCCAAGGTCGAGGGCCTGACGGCTAAGGACGTCGACCGGCTTCCCTTCGTCAAACGCCACGGCTTCGCCGCCGAGGACGAATATCGGATCCTGATCGAGACCCGGGAAGCCCAGCAGCCGGCGCTGGGCATCCCCCTGCCCATCGCCTGGGTGGCCCGCGTGCACCTGAACCCATGGCTGCCCAAGACGGTGTCGGACAGTCTGAAGGTCGCCCTGAAGTCCCTCCCCGGCTGCAGCAAGCTGCCCGTGCTGAAATCGCAGTTGATCAACAGCAGCCGGTGGAAGCAGGCCGGCGATCGGGTCGTGGGCCGCAAGGTCGTCCGCCAGCGCCTGCACCTGAAGCGCTGAGCGGCCTATTCGTCCAGGTCCTCCGGCGGGGACGGAGTCGGCTCCTCCTCCCAGGCCCGTTTGACGGGCTCGGGCAGGATAGGCTCCTCGGCGCCGCGGTACAGATAGTCGCGCCAGATCACCTTGGTGCGCTCGTGGGTGAGCTCGATCTCGCAGTCCGTCTGGGCCAGGCCGCGGGCCGTGCCCCGGCCGAACGCCTCGTAGACGCCGTTGCACCAGATATCCCGGTAGGCCGTGAAAGCCGCCGCCGACGCCTGCATCCAGGCTCTTTCCTGATCTACCGGATCGGAATCGGTCCGGCCACGGCGTTCGGCGCGTTCCTCGGTTTCCGCGCGGCGCTGGGCGGCGGCGTCCTGGGCCGCCTGGAGATAGCGCTGCATCCGCGCCTCCTCCCGCTCCCGGTACCAGCCGTAGCAGACGCGCATCTCCATATCGTTGCGTCCGGCGTCGCGGCAATCGATCCGCTCCCCGTCAAACTCCTGGCCGACCAGGGCCGTCATCGCCAACAGTTCGAGCATGACGTCGTCCTCCGCGGCCCAGGAGATGGAGCCTAGGCGCGATGCTAGCCCGCGCCGGAGACGGCCTCCAACAGAGCGGAGTAGGACGTCAGGAATCGTGGGGGCTGCGACCCGCCCTACTTCTTCGGTGCGTGCTTCTGGCCGGTGCGGATGCGGCCCGAGCGGGAGACCTGACGGGCCCCGCCGCGCGCGCCCTTCTGGACGGCCACGGACGATCCCGCCTTCTTGGACGAGCTGGCCTTCAGCCCGCCCAGCACCTTGGGCTGGGCCTTGCGCGCCTTCTTCTGCTCCAGCGCCTTGCCGGGCAGGTTGGACAGCCGCTCCTCGGCCTTTTCGGCCTTCTTCACCCGGCGCGGCGCGGTCTTGGCGTCGCCCTTGTAGCGTTCCGGGCCCGACTTGGCGCCGCCCTCGGCGTAGGGGTTGTCGCCGCTCGACTTGACCGTCAGGCGGATCGGCGTGCCCGGCAGATCGAAGCTCTCGCGGATCGAGTTGATCAGGTAGCGCTTGTAGTGGTCCGGCATGGCCGCCGCCCGACTGGCCATCAGCACGAAGGTCGGCGGCCGGGCCTTGGTCTGGGCGATGTATTTCGGCTTGATCCGCTTGCCGTCGACCGCGGGCGGCGGGTGCCGCTGCGTGGCCAGGGACAGCCAGGTGTTCAGGTCCTTGGTCTTCACCTTCACCGACCAGGTCTCATAGGCCTGGATCACGGCCGGCATCAGTCGCTCGACCCCGCGCCCCGAGTGAGCCGACAGAGCGACGAACGGCGTGCCCTTCAGCTGGGGCAGCTTGTCCTCGGCCATCCGTTTCAGCTCGGCCAGGCGGGCCTGGGGCTCTTCCTCCAGGTCCCATTTGGAGGCGACGTAGATCAGCGCGCGACCCTCGCGCTCGACCAGGTCGGCCAGCTGCAGGTCCTGGATGTCGAAGGCGTTGTCCTTGTCCATCATCAGGATCACCACCTCGGCGAAGGTGATGGCGCGGATGGTGTCGGCGACCGACAGCTTCTCCAGCTTCTCCTGCACGCGGGCCTTGCGGCGCATGCCGGCGGTGTCGACGAAGCGGATCGCCCGCCCCTCGTACTCCCAGTCGACGGAGATGCTGTCGCGGGTGATCCCGGCCTCGGGGCCGGTCAGCAGGCGGTCCTCGCCCAGCAGGCGGTTGACCAGGGTGGACTTGCCGGCGTTGGGGCGGCCGATGACGGCGATGCGGATCGGCTTGTCGGCCTCTTCGGCCTCTTCGACGAAGATATCGGCCGAGGCCGCCACGATGGCCTGATAAAGGTCGGCCATGCCCTCGCCGTGCTCGGCGGATAAGGCTACCGGCTCGCCGAAGCCCAGCGCATGGGCCTCGCCCACGCCGCCGCCGCTTTCGCGGCTCTCGGACTTGTTGGCCAGCAGGATGACCGGCTTGTGGACCTTGCGCAGGCGGTCGGCGAAGATCCGGTCCAGAGAGGTCACCCCCTCGCGCGCGTCCATCATGAACAGGATCAGTTCGGCGTCGTCGATGGCCGCCTCGGTCTGTTCGCGCATGCGCGCTTCCAGGCTCTGGTCGGTGACGTCCTCGTAGCCGGCGGTGTCGATCAGCGTCAGGTCCATGTCGCCGATGTTCCCATCGGCGTAGCGACGGTCGCGGGTCACGCCCGGCCGGTCGTCGACCAGCGCCAAACGCTTGCCGACGAGGCGGTTGAACAGGGTCGACTTGCCCACGTTGGGGCGGCCGACGATGGCGACCTTCAGAGCCATGTCGGCCTTCTAACGCAGTTCGCGATGTTTGGTCAGCGGATGCTGACCAGATCGCCCTTGTCGGTCAGGACGTAGACCGAGCCGTTGTAGGCGGCCGGGGCGATGAAGGCGGGTCCGCCCAGCTTCAGGGTGGCGGTCTGGGCGCCGGTCTTGGGGTCCAGGGCCACCAGTTCGCCGTCCGAATTGACCAGCAGCAGGCGGTTGGAGGCCAGCAGCGGACCGGACCATTCCGGCGTGACCGTTCGGTCGAAGAAGCCCAGGAAGCCGCCCTCCTGGCGCGTGCGGCCCTCGTTCAGGTCCCGCGTCCAATAGACCTGGCCGGTGTCGCGATTGACCACGGTCAGTTCGCCGCTCTTGGACACCACATAGACCACGTCGCCGACCGGCAGGGGCGCGTTCACCCCGGCGACCGGAAGCTGCCACTTGGGCTGGCCCGAGCGCACGTCCATGGCGGACATGACGCCCGAGTGGCCGATGGCGTAGACGACGCCGCGGCTGATCACCGGCCGGCCGGCGATGTCGCGCAGTTCGGACAGGGCGCTGGTGCGGCTGGTGCGCGACAGGACCTGGGTCCAGAGCGCCTGGCCGGTGGAGGCCCGCAGCGCGATCACCTCGCCCGACGAGAACGGCGCGATGACGGTTTCGCCGGTCACGGCCGGGCTGGAAGCGCGCATGATGCGGGCCGGCTCGGGAATGCCGCGATAGGACCAGTCCTGACGGCCCGTCGTGACGTCGAAGGCCATCATCTGGTTCTCGACGTCCACCACGAACACCCGGCTGCCGAGACGGTCGGCGCGCGTGGATGGGCACGTCGACGGGGGTGGTCCACAGCACCGAGCCCGAAGCCTGATCGATGGCGGAGACGGTGCGATAGCCCGAAGCGACGAACACCTTGCCGCCGCCGGCCGCCACGCCGCCGCCGAAGCCGCCGCGTTCGCGCCCTTCGGGCCGGACGTTCACCTTCCAGGCCTGGGCGCCCGTGCCGGCGTCAAGCGCCGTCACGGCTGGACTCGCCATCCAGGACGAAGACCCGGCCGTTGTCGGCCACGACGGGAGCCATGACCTGGCGGACGCGCGACGAGCCCGCGCCCACGCCCCGCCGCCAGGCGACGGCGAAGTCGGCCGCGCCGATCACGTGCTCGACCGCGTTCTCGGTCGTGCCGCCGGGCTGGGTCCAGGCCGTGGCCGCCTGCGGGCCGGGAATGAAGAAGTCGCGGCCCGCCAGCGCCGCGGACGGCGCCAACTGCTGCTCGAACTCAAGCACCGAGATCCGCTGACCTTCCGTGGCGGTCGCACGGGGCGCGTCGTCGCCGCCCAGGCCGAATGGCAGGGCGCGGCGAACGGTGCCGCACGAGGCGACGGTGACGGCGAGGCTGCACAGCAGGGCGACTTTGAGCGCGCGGTTCATGGCGGACGTCCTGGAAGCGGGGATCACGGGCGAGCCGGAGCGGCCGGTTGGGGCGGGCGGGG
>NZ_JBNFOJ010000125.1:0-8452 GCF_057364705.1 Brevundimonas sp. CURTG3B2_SDJG | reverse complement strand
CGCGGCGCCGCCATCGCCGGATCCCCACGCGATCACGCCCGGGGGATGGCGAGGGCCGACACGCCCCAGGAAATGCATGGCGCTGACCCCGGCCATGGCCAGAGCGGCGGCGAGGCCGCGCATGATGGGGCCGGGCCGCGCCAGCGTGACCAGGCAGGCCAGGGCGATGCTGCCGAAGGCCATGAAGAACGAGCTGACCGTCAGCCAGACGCCGTAGCGCACCGGGGCGCCGGCGTCGTAACCCTGCATGGCCATGAAGTGGGTGGAAAAGACCGCCAGGCCGCCGACGAAGGCCGCCAGCACCGCCAGGTTGCGTTGCCGCGCGCCCACCACCAGGCGGGCGCGGCCCAGCAGGCGATAGGTCGTGCCTACGCCCAGCACGCAGACTAACCCCGCCGCCACGGTCCAGGGCCAGTGGTGCTGGAAGGCGATGCAGTAGAGTATGCGGTCCAAGTCGCCCCCCTTAGCCTGGCAGTATCGCCGCAAGGGGTGAAGAAAGCGTGGGCGTAAGCCCCTCGGACGGTTCAGGCCGCGGCCGTGACCTGCACCTGGAAGTCGCGACCCATGACCTTGACCGGATCGACCTGGCGGTCGCCGCGGCGACCTCGAAATGCAGGTGGGGGCCGGTCGAACGGCCGGTCGAGCCCACCAGGCCGATCCGCTCGCCGACGTCGACCGTGTCGCCCGAGGCGACGTCGATACGGCTCAGGTGACCGTACAGGGTGGTCATGCCGTTGGGATGGCGCACTTCGATGAAGCGGCCATAGCCGCCCGCATCGAAGCCGGTGCGCAGCACGCGGCCCTCGGCGGAGACGTAGACGCCCGTGCCCTGGGGCGCGGCGATGTCGACGCCGTCATGATGGCGCGCGGCCTGGCCGGGCAGACGGCGCATGCCGAAGGCGGAGTTGACCGTGTAGCCGCGGACCGGTTCGGCGAAGGCGATCAGCCGCGTCACCGGACCGGCGGGTTCGGCGACGGCGGTGACCGGCGGGACCTGCGGCGTGGCGAACCCTCCAGCCGGAGGGGCCTCCTCGGAGGCGACCAGGGGGGCGGCGGCCATGGCGAACACCGCCACGGCGGCGAGCGTCGCGGCTTGGCCGGAATGGATGAGGAACGACCGGGCGGTCGGCAACAGGCGTCGCATGGGCGGCGTCGGCTCCGTCTTCGGCTCGGGAGAGCGGGAGGGGCGCCGGCCGCCGCCGTCATGGCGTCCGACCCGGAGCGCGCCCCGTTGGAGAGGCCGTTCTAGGGGACGTGGGGCGACTTTGGGGCGGCATGGGGCGGCAGGTGGTCGCAGGCGGGAACAAAGCAAAGGGCGCGCGGCCGTCGCCGCGCGCCCTTCCGTCCGGCTTGCGCCGGCCTAGTTCAGCGGCATGCTGAAGCTGATCGCGCCCACGTGGCTGTCGGCGGCGTCGCCGAAACGGCCGCGGTAGCCGACGCTGAGCACCCCGGGCCCGATGTCGGCCTCGACGCCGGCCTGAGCCAGCATCGAGCCGCCGAACGGATCCTCGATCTCGCGATGCAGAACCTGGGCGGGGTTGCCGGCGATGCCAACTCCGACCGCGTCGCTGCTGTCGGCGAACGAGTCGCGGTAGCCGCCCTCGACGTAGAAGTTCAGGCCCTCGCCGCCGCCCTCGGCGCGGAGCGAGATTTCGGCCGAGGCCGCCTGGACCGTGCGATCCTCGTAGCGGTACTCGGCCGCGTAGCCGGTCTCGGCGTAGCCGTTGACGTCGGTCGACACCCAGCTGATCGCGGCCCGGGGCGACAGGGCGACGCCGCCCATGTCGAACCAGAGGCCGCCTTGAACCCGGGCGCCGATGCTGCCGCCGTCCGTCTGGCCCTGGTGGACGATGGGGGCCAGGGAGGTGACGCGGGTGATTTCATCGTACTGGTCGATCGAGCCGCCGGCGGCGGCGTTCACGAACATCGAGCCCGACCGC
Source organism: Brevundimonas sp. CURTG3B2_SDJG (assembly GCF_057364705.1). NCBI lineage: Bacteria > Pseudomonadati > Pseudomonadota > Alphaproteobacteria > Caulobacterales > Caulobacteraceae > Brevundimonas > Brevundimonas sp. CURTG3B2_SDJG. The sequence continues at coordinate 6,512 of NZ_JBNFOJ010000125.1, read as the reverse complement.
CAGCCGACGAAGGCGTCGAAAGCGTAGGTCTCGACGTCGAAGGTCATGGCGCCGGCCTCGACGTCGGCGGTCCGGAACGTGCCCGCCAGGCCGAAGCGCAGGGTCTCGTTCACGACATGGTCCAAGGCCAGCCGCCCGCCCCAGCCGGTGGCCTCGGATTCCGCGACCGAGCCGCGGGCGTCGGTTTCGACGCTGTCGGCCAGGGCGCCGAAGGTGACGCGGGAGCCCGGCCGCCAGGCCGCGCGGCCCGCCATGCTCTCCGACGCCAGGTCCAGCAGGTCCTCCCGCTGGCGGAATGCGGTCTCGGCCTGGACCGTCGATTGGGCCCCGATGTCACCGTAATACAGGTAGTCGTGGGCCAGGCGGGAGATCAGGCGATGGCCCGCCGCCGTCGGGTGGACGCCGTCCCAGTACAGGTAGCCGTCGGGATTGGAGCAGACCGACACGCCGTTGAAGCACGGGGCGGTGACGTTGGTCAGGCCGAAGGCCGTGGGGTTGGCCGCCAGCGGATCGCTGATCTTGTAGAGATCCATCAGAATGATGTTCGTGCCCGGTCGCGCCGCGGCGGTGGTCATCAGGCCGGTCAGCAGGGTGCTGTTGAAGGTCGTGCCCGAGAAGTCCGCCAGGGCCGAGCCGGCGGGCCCGACGAGCGGGTTGCTGGCCGAAAACTGGGGAGTGATGCCGAGCCGCGGCAGGTTGGTCACCAGGATGGTTCCGGCGCCCGCTCCGGCGATGCTGTTGACGATGAAGTTGATGTCGTTGGCCGCCGCGACGGCGACGCCCTGCATGGTCGACTGGGCCGTGGCGGGACTCGCGGCCGCGCCTGGGAAGGCCTGGAAGATGTTGTTGGCGCCGCCCAGGACGCTGACCAGGTCGGTGGACCGGAACGTGCCGCCGCCGCCGGTGTAGGCGAGCAGCTGGTTGCGCATGCCGGGAGGCGAGGCCGTGCTGTCGGTGCGTGCGCCGCCGAAGGCGTAGTTGACGCTGCCGGTCACCGGCGCGCCCGCGGTGAAGCGGCCGGCGTTGAAACCCAACAGCTCGGTGAAGACCGGCCCGTTGGAGAATCGGCCCTGGTAGTAGGGCGGCGAGGTGGGCTGGCCCGAGACGGCGTACACGTTGCCGTTGTCGCTAAGGCTGTCGCCGAACACGACCAGGCGGCTGTAGCTCTGGGCCTGGGCCCCGGTGGCGACCGCGCCTAGGGCGACGACGGCCAGCGCGGCGACCGCCGCGGTGCGCAGGAAACGAGACATCATGATCCTCCCATCGACCGTCAGTACGCGGTCGTTATCGGCACTCTGCGCCCGTTTGACGGGCGTGCAAGATGCCGTCGGGGAAGCTTTTCAGTAGAGCGTCCGGAAGCGCAGCGTTCCGGCCACACTCCTCAGGGTCCGGAGCGCCTCCGGGTCGTAGCCGCGGTCCACGTCGGTGATGACGTAGCCGGTGCGCTCGTCGGTCTTCAGATGCTGGCCCAGGATGTTCAGGCCGGCGCCTGCGAGCGCGCGGTTCAACTCGGCCAGGACCCCCGGCTGGTTTCGGTGGATGTGCAGGATGCGGTGGGCGCCCGAGACCTCGGCCAGCTGGACGTTGGGCAGGTTGACGCAGAAGGTGGTGTCGCCCCGGTTCAGATAGGCCAGCAGACGGTCCGCCGCGAACTCGCCGATCGCCTCCTGGGCCTCTTCGGTGGATCCGCCGATGTGCGGGGTTAGGATCACGTTTCTCAGGCCGCGCAGAGGGCTGTCGAAGGGGTCGGCGTTGGTGGCGGGCTCCTCGGGGAAGACATCGACGGCGGCTCCGCCGATCCGGCCCGAGCCCAGGGCCTGGGCAAGGGCGCCGACGTCGACGACATGGCCGCGCGACAGGTTCAGCAGGATGGCCCCGTCCTTCATCCGGCCCAGCTGGGCGGCGCCGATGACATGGGCGTTCTCGGCGCGGCCGTCGACGTGCAGGCTGACCACGTCGCTCTCGGCCAGCAGGGCCTCCAGCGAGGGCATGCGGCGGGCGTTGCCCAGGGCCAGGCGCTCGGTCAGGTCGTGGAAGATCACGCGCATGCCCAGAGCCTCGGCGAGCACCGACAGCTGCGAGCCGATGGCGCCGTAGCCGACGATGCCCAGGGTCTTGCCGCGCAGCTCGCGCGAGCCCGTCGCGGACTTGTTCCATTCGCCCCGATGCATGGCGGCGGACTTGTCGGCGACGTCGCGCATCAGGGCGACGGTCAGGCCCACGGCCAGTTCCACCACCGAGCGGGTGTTGGAGTAGGGGGCGTTGAAGACGGCCACGCCGCGGTCGGCGGCGGCGTCCAGGTCGATCTGGTTGACCCCGATGCAGAAGGCCGCGACGGCCATCAGCCGGTCGGCGGCGTCCAGCACCCGGGCGCTGACCTGGGTCTTGGAGCGGACGCCCAGGACGTGGACGCCCTTGATGCGCTCGATCAGGGCGTCCTCTTCGAGAGCCCCCTTGACGGTCTCGACCGTGTAGCCCGCCTCCTCCAGCCGCTGGACGGCGGCGGGGTGGATGTTCTCCAGCAGCAGGATGCGCATGCGGCTGCGCGGGTAGGACCAGCGGCCGGTCAGGCCCTCGGCGTGCAGAAGCTCGTCCATGGAGGCGGCCTCGGCGTCGGCGACGGCGACCACGGGCGGCCGCCGGACGATCTCGGTGTAGGCGTAGAAGCGGTCGGCGGCCCCCGCCTGCTTGACCTCCGCGTCGGTCCAGCCGTCGCGACCATGACGATGGGGCGGGGGAGATCCAGCGCCTGGATCGCCAGGGCCTTGCCGCCGGCGTGGGACAGGGGGTTGGCGTCGTCGACGGCCGTCACCCGGTCCTCGGCGTCGTAGATCAGGTCGTTGCACAGCACCCGCTCGGGCGCGACGCCCAGCCGCTCGGCGATGGGGGCGATGACCTCGCGGAAGCCGCCCGAGACGATGACGACCCTGTCGGCGTTGGCGCGGAACCAGGCCAGGTTCTTGCGGACCGAGGGCGAGCCCTCGTCCAGGATGCGGCCGGCGAGGGCCAGGACGTGGTCCCGGGTGAGCGGCAGCAGCGACAGCCGGCGGCGCAGGGCCTCGCCGAACGGGACCTCGCCGGCCATGGCCTGGTCGGTCAGGCGTGCGATCTCGGCCCGCCTCGCGTCCGCGTCGGGGGCGCCGGCCAGGGCGAGGTCGGCCAGGGCCTCGAGCGTTTCGATCCGAACCAGGGTCGAGTCGAAGTCGAAGACGAGGGTCGGCGCGTCGGTCATGGCGGGAGCTTGGCTGACGTTCGCAGTTGCAGCAATGCGCGTGTGCGTCGCGGCGCTGAAAAAGAGAGTCCAAAGAGTCTGGAGCGAACAAAATTCTTATCGTCATCCCGGGGGCCGCGGAGCGGAACCCCGGGACCCAGCGGCGCGCGGGAGCGCGAAGCTGTCGCACGTCCAGTCCGTCGATACATCGCCTCCGCTACGCTCGGCGGCGTCCGCTGGTCCCGGCCTTCGCCGGGGATGACGAAAGAAAACACCGTCCGAAGCGTCCGGATCGACCGGAACGAAAAACGCCGGCCGCCTCGGGAGGGCGACCGGCGATCAGGTTATCGGGTTGCTACGTCAGAAACGGACGCAGACTTCTCAGAACCGGCCCAGGCTGCGCAGGCGGCTGTCGGGGCGGCGCGCGTCCAGGGCGGCGGCGCCGACGGCGGCGGCATGGTGGCCAGGGCCAGAAGGGCGCCGCCCTCCTTGGCGTGGTCGCGGGCGTAGCCGCCCGCCTGGCTGGCGTAACGGCGGGCCGTCTTTCCATGCTTCTTCAAGGCTTTGCGGGAGGATTTTCGCGTGTCCTTCCACCAGCGGCGCGAGCGGTCGCGGGCGTCGTCGGCGAGGTCGTGGGCCTGTTCGCCGGCGTCGCTGAGGCCATGGCGGACCGTTTCGGCCAGGTCGTCGAACCGGCCCCGCAGGGATTGGGCGTCGATCCAGTCACGGGGGTCGAAGCGGCGTTTCAGGGTCTGCAGCCGGGTCGGTCCGGTGCGCTGGTTCAGCAACAGGGTGGCGAGGCCGACCCCGGCCAGGATCGCCACGACGCCGGCGGCGATCCCGGGATGCTTGCGGACTTCGGCGAGGGCGGAGAACTGGCGAACCATCGGATAATGAACCTCTTCTTCGAGGCCGTCCTCGGTCGGGTCGTACAGCCCGTCGTCGTACGGCTCATAGGCGGAACGACGGTCCCGCATGAGGCTAGGAGCGAACCGGGCCAGAAGAGGTTCCGCCAGACCAGGGAGGGCGGAATAGAAGCTGGCGATCAGCCGGCCCCCGCCGCCGACGGTGATCTCGCGGATCGGATGGCTGGCGCAGTACAGGATGGTATCCGCCACCACGTGGGTCGCATAGACCGGCTGAGGGTTCTGGACCGCCTGGCCGGTCAGGTTGCGGGCGTGACGGTTGTAGGGGGTGTCGATCGCGGCCGGCTTGATCAGGCTGACGGTGATTGGGGCCTGCTCGCGCATCAACTCCATGCGGAGCGCGTTGGTGAAACCCTTCACCGCGTGCTTGGAGGCCGAATAGACGCCCTGCACCGGGATCGGGGCGTCGGACAGGATGGAGCCGACGTTGATGATCGCCCCGCCGCCAGGCCGGTCGCGCAGACGTTCGGCGGCGACGAGCGAGCCGTTGACCACGCCCCAGTAGTTGGTCTCGAACAGGCGGCGCTGGTCCTCCAGCGTGGTCTCGCGGATCGGGCCGAAGATCGAGACGCCGGCGTTGTTGATCCAGGTGTCGAAGCCGCCGAACAGGCGCTGGCATTTCTCGGCCGCCTCGACCAGGGAGGCGTGGTCGGCGACGTCGGCCGAGGCCCAGGCGACCCGCGCTCCGGTGGCCTGCAGCTCTTCGCACAGGGCCTTCAGGTCGCCTTCGCCCCGCGCGATCAGGAAGACGCAGGCGCCGGCCCGGGCGGCCCGCCGCGCCACCGCCAGACCAATCCCCGAAGTCGCTCCGGTGATCACGATGGCCTGCTGGTTCAGGGGCTTGAGGTTGGCTCTGGTCATGAAATCTCGAGGTGTTCCGCGTCGCGCCTGCCCTATATCCCCGTCATTCCGGGACCGAGCAAGGCTCCGAACCCGGAACCCAGGCGATCGGATCGGGCGCCGGCTCCAACCTGAACGTTCGGATGGCCCGCCTGGGTTCCGGGTTCTCCGCTGCGCGAAGTCCCGGAATGACGGGGGAGGCGGAGGGCCTTATCATCGCCGCCGGGGGCGCCTATGTAGGCGGCCTTCCGACATTCCGACCCCAAGGATCGCCCGTGACCGATCACGCGCCCACGACCGCCGCGCCTGCTGACGACCTGGCCGCCGCCTTCCAGATCGAGGGCTGGCCCGTGCGCGGCCGCCTGGTGCGGCTGGGCCAGACCATCGACACCATCCTGTCGGCCCACGCTTATCCGGGGCCAGTCGCCGCCCTGCTGGGCGAGGCCTGCGCGTTGGCGGCCCTGGTCGGCTCCAGCCTGAAGTTCGAGGGCCGGCTGATCGTGCAGGCGCAGGGGGACGGCCCGGTGCGCTATGTGGTCGCCGATTACGACACCGAGGGCCATCTGCGCGGCTACTGCCGGTTCGACGAGGACGAGGTCGCCGCCGCGTCCCAGGGCTTCGCGCGTCCCGGCGCCAAGACGCTGCTGGGCAAGGGCGTGTTCGTCATGACCCTGGATCGGGGTCCGGACTTCGAGCGCACCCAGGGCATCACCCCGATCGAGGGCGAGAGCCTGTCGCTGGCGGCCGAGCATTATTTCCAGCAGTCCGAGCAGATCCCGACCAAGGTTCGCCTGTCGGTCGGCTCGGTGACGACGGACGTCGGCACGGGCTGGCGCGCGGGCGGGGCGCTGATCCAACTGATCGCCGGCGACGACGCCCGGGGCTCGACCGAGGAGGTCTGGGACCGGTCGCGCGCCCTGTTCCAGACCCTGGCCGACGACGAACTGCTGGACCCGACCGTCACGCCCGAGACGCTGCTGTACCGCCTGTTCCACGAGGACGGCGTGCGGCTGGAGGACGCCCGGGCCCTGAAGGCCCAGTGTCGCTGCTCCAAGGACCGGATCGGAGCGGTGCTCGCCTCGTTCAGTCCCGAGGAGCGGGCCGGCATGGTCGAGGGCGACGGCAAGATCCGCGTGACCTGCGAATACTGCGCGACGGTCTACGAGCTGGAGCCGGAAGAGGTGACGGCGGCGGCCGAGAGCTAAACCCTGATTGTCGTCATCCCGGGGCGCGCAGCGACACCGGGACCCAGCGGCGCCGCAGCGAAGCGAAGGCGATCTATCCGCGAACGGCGTATGTGACAGCTTCGCTCTCTCGCGCGCCGCTGGGTCCCGGCCTTCGCCGGGATGACGAAAGGATCTGCGTCCGCCCCTGACCGCGAGTTCATTTGAACCTTCACCGCGGTCCGGACATTCAATGCGGCCATGATCGCCGCCCTGCTGTCCGCCCTGACCCTGTCGACCGCCTCGCCCGCGCCGCCCACCCCGACCCCGCCCCTGCCGGTTCGAGGGCGAACCCCCGCGCCTGGACGGCCA
>NZ_JBNFOJ010000124.1:0-8456 GCF_057364705.1 Brevundimonas sp. CURTG3B2_SDJG | reverse complement strand
GGGGGACCATGCGAAGCATGGTGGAGGGGCGTCGGAGCGAGCGCGGAGCCCCCGCCCCTCCACCGCTTCGCGATCCCCCTCCCCTGAAGAGGGAGGAACGTCTGCGCACGATCAAACATCCAGCACCCAGGTGTCCTTGGTTCCACCGCCCTGGCTGGAGTTCACCACCAGCGATCCGGGCTTCAGCGCCACCCGCGTCAGCCCGCCGGGCGCGACCTTCACCCCGTCGGGGCTGGACAGCACGAAGGGCCGCAGGTCGACGTGCCGGCCCGCCAGCTCTCCCTTGTCCAAGGTCGGCGCGGTCGACAGCTGCAGGGTCGGCTGGGCGATGAAGTCGTCGGGATCGGCGATCAGCTTCTTGCGGAAGGCCTCGATCTCGCCCTTGGACGCCGCCGGCCCGACCAGCATGCCGTAGCCGCCCGACCCGCCGACCTCCTTGACGACCAGTTGATCCAGCTTGCTCAGCACCTCCTTCAGGGCCTCCGGCTCACGGCAGCGCCACGTCGGCACATTCTTCAGGATCGGCTCCTCGCCGGTGAAGAACCGGATGATCTCGGGCATGTAGGTGTAGACCGCCTTGTCGTCGGCCACGCCGGCGCCCACCGCATTGGCCAGCGTCACCGTCCCCGCCTCGTAGGCCGTCATCAACCCCGGCACGCCCAGGGTGGAGTCCGGCCGGAAGGTCAGGGGATCCAGGAAGTCGTCGTCGATCCGGCGATAGACGACGTCAACCTGCTGTCGGCCTTGGGTGGTGCGCATGAAGACCCGGCCATCGTCGACGAACAGGTCCCTGCCCTCGACCAGTTCGACCCCCAGCTTGTCGGCCAGGAACGAGTGCTCGTAGTAGGCCGAGTTGAACGGCCCCGGCGTCAGCACCACGATCGTCGGGTCCTTGCCCGCCGTGTCGGGCGCGCAGGCCCGCAGGCTGGCCAGCAGCATGTCGGTGTAGGTCTCGACCGGCCGCACCGGATAGTCGGCGAACAGGTCGGGGAACAACCGCATCATCATCTCGCGGTTCTCGAGCATGTACGAGACCCCGCTGGGCGTGCGGCAATTGTCCTCCAGCACGAAGAAGCCGTCCTCGCCCGTCCGCACCAGGTCCACCCCGGCGATCTGCACCCAGATGTCGCGCGGCGGCCGCCGTCCCTGCATCTCGGGCGCGTAGTGCGGATTGGTCAGGATCAGCTCGGCCGGCACGATCCCGGCCTTCAGGCATTCCTGCGCGCCGTAGACGTCGCTGAGGAAGGCGTTGATCGCCGAGACCCGCTGGATCAGCCCCTTCTCCAGGCCCGCCCATTCGGCCGCGCCGATGATGCGGGGCACCACGTCGAACGGGATCAGCCGCTCGCTCGATTCCGCCTCGCCGTAGACCGCGAAGGTGATCCCCATCCGCCGGAAGAACAGTTCGGCCTGGCGCGAGCGCGCTTGCAGAAGGCCTTCGGGCGCCTCCGCCAGCCAGCGTTCCAGGCCGCGATAGCTCTCGCGGATCCCGCCGCCGTTCCCGGACATTTCGTCGAACGCCATGCCGCTCCCGTCGCAATGATCTTGCAGCCTGACCCGACAGGCGGCGGCGGCGCAACAAGAATGTTGCGCTGCGGCGAAGCTCCCCCCTCCGGCCAAGGCTGTCAGGTCCCTGTGATCGCTGGAACGGGCTTTTCGGCGGGCGGTTTTCCGGTCTCCCCGACAACGGAGAGATCGCCATGCAAAACCCCTTCCGAGCCCGCTCCCAGGACGACTTCGGCCGGCAGGATCGCGACGACCGATGGGAGAACCGCGACCATCGCTTCGATGAACGCCCCACCTGGACCGAGGGCGACGGCGGCCGCACCGCCGAAGCCTATCGCAATCCCATGCAGGGCCCGGGACAGTACGCCCGCGACCGCGACACGAGCTCCCGCGACTGGGGCTACGACCGGTCCGAGGGATACGCGCGCGCCAACCAGTCCGGCCGTCAGGATGAAGGACGCTACGCGAGCGGGCAGGACGCCTACCGTTCGCAGGACTACGGCCAGGGCGGCTCCCACGACGGCCCCTATTCCGGTCCCTATTCCGGCCAGGACTTCGGCCGTCAGGACTACGGGCGTCAGGATTACGGTTCCCGCGCCTATGGCCGTCACGACTATCCGGATCACGGCTACGCGCCCGGCTCGCAGATCTGGGAAGGCTCCGACCGGTCCTTCGACCGCGGCCGCTCCAGCCGCGCCCAGCATGACTTCGAGCCCGATTACCTGCACTGGCGCGAGCGGCAGCTGTCCAACTTCGACCGCGACTACGCGGACTGGCGCAACGAACGGCGCGAGAAATTCTCCGCCGACTTCGACACATGGCGCAGCAGCCGGCCGCGGGTCCAGGCCGAGAACCCGATCGTCGGCGACGTGACCGACGGCGGCACGGGCGACGCGTCCGAACTGAAGAAGCGCTGAGGCGCCGCCCGAAACGCTTGAGGGCCCGGCCTCCGCCGGGCCCTCTTTCTTGCGCCGCCCACGGACGGGTCGTCACCGGGCGGACGCGCCAGCTTCATCCGGCGGTCGTCCCTCCGTCGTCCCACCGGCATACAGCCCCGCTAGTCCGGCCCCAGCAAAACCTTGGGGGCCGCCATGATTCACCGTGTCCAACGTCAGTCCGTTCTCCTCGGCGCAACCGCCCTGGGCGCCGTCTGGGCCTTCGCCGGGGGCGCGGCCGCCCAGGAGGCGGAACCCGCGCAGTTGGGCGAGATCATCGTCACCGCCCAGCTGCGCGAACAGAGCGCCACCGAGGTGCCTTTCGCCCTGACCGCCTACGACGGCCAGCGCCTGCAGGACCTGGGCGTCCAGGATTTCGAGGAGCTGTCGGCCTTCACCCCCGGCTTCCTGGTCCAGAACCAGTCGCCCAACAATCCCGGCTTCGTGATGCGCGGCATCACTTCGGACTCGGGCGAGGCGACCACCGAACCGCGCGTCTCGGTCTATCAGGACGGCGTCTCCATCTCGAAATCGCGGGGCTCCTACGTCGAGCTGTTCGACGTCGAGCGCGTCGAGGTGGCCAAGGGCCCCCAGTCGACCCTGTACGGCCGGGGAGCCCTGATCGGCGCGGTCAACATCGTGCAGAACAAGGCCGACATCGGCGACTGGAGCGCCGCCGGCCGCGCCGCCCTGGGCAACCTCGACTACCGCATGGCCGAGCTGATGGTGAACATGCCGCTGGGCGACATGGCCGCCCTGCGCTTCGCCACCCGCATGAAGAGCCGGGAAGGCTTCGTCGAGAACCTGCTGGGCGGAGCCGACTACAACGGCTTCAACACCCAGGCCTTCCGCCTGTCCGGCGCCTTCGAGCCGAACGAGTCCTTCCGCTTCGACCTGATCGCCAACTACCAGCGCGACGACGCGCCGGGCACCTCCTTCAAGTCGATGGCCTATGCGCCGGCGAACCCGAACACCGGCGTGGTCCTGGGCGGCCGCCAGCCGTGGGAGGGCGCGGCCCTGACCCCCGGCACGGCCCTGGACGGCGGCCAGACCCTGGGCCTGGACCGCGAGGTCTGGGGCGTCACGGGCATCGCCCGCGTGAACATCTCCGACAGCCTGACCCTGACCTCCACCAGCGCCTACCGCACCTTCGACTCCTACGAGGTGTTCGATCCGGACGGCATCTCCCTGCCCCTGCTCTCGGCCATCGAGGACGCCCAGGGCGAGCAGTGGAGCCAGGAGTTCCGCCTGAACTGGGACGGCGGCGGCGCCTTCTCGGGCTTCATCGGCGCGGGCTATTTCAAGGAGGAGGGCTCCCAGCGCACCCCGACCGAGTTCAACGAGCGGGTGGCCGTGGCCCAGCTGGCGGGCCTGCTGGACGGCAATCCGCTGGCCGTGGGAACCACCCACCTGCCGCTCGCCGCCTATTCCAGCCCGGCCCTCCTGGATCCGATCCTGAGCGGCTTCGGCCTGCCGGGCGTGGTCGTCCCGGGCGTCCGCAACAACCTGAAGGCCTCGCACATCGAGACGGCGACCAACACCGGCGAGCTTGAGTCGATCGACCTGTTCGCCGACCTGACCTGGCGCCCGACCGACCGGCTGGAGTTCGCCGCGGGCGTGCGCTGGACCCAGGACGACAAGACCAGCGGCTTCTCCTCGGCGATCCTGAACGGCCGCTCGACCCTGGGCGGCCTGCTGGCGGTCCAGCAGGTGCAGCGCCAGATCGCCCAGCTGATCGCGGTCGGAACGCCCGAGGCCCTGGCCCAGGCCGCCGCCCTCGGCGCCTTCGCCAACGGCGTGGTCGCTCAACTGGCCGCGCCGGGCGCAACCAACGCCCCGGTCACCGCCGCCTTCCCGCTGTTCGGCCTGACCTTCCAGCCGACCGCCGGGAACGGAACCCTGATCACCCAGGACCTCGAGGACGACGGCCTGACTTGGCGCGTCACCGCCCGCTACGACCTGGGCGAGGAGTCGAGCCTGTACGCCAACTACGCCCGCGGCCGCCGCCCGGCCGTCCTGGCCCCGTCGGCGCCCTCGACCCCGTTCGGCGCGCCCAAGTTCACCTTCGTCGACGCCGAGGAGGTCGACAGCTACGAGGTCGGCGCCAAGACCGCCCTGATGGACGGCGCCCTGCGCATGGACGGCGCGCTCTACCTCTACGACTACTCGAACTTCCAGACGACGGTTCAGGTCGGCACCCAGTTCGTCACCACCAACGCCGGCGAGGCCAAGGCCTACGGTTTCGAAGGTCAGGTGAACTTCAGCCCGAACGCGGCCTTCGACCTGTTCGCCACCTACGCCTACAACCACTCGCGGTTCGAGGCCGGCATCTACGACGGCAACCGCTTCCGGCTGTCGCCCGACCACCGCGCCTCGTTCGGCCTGACGTGGAAGATCCCGGTCACCGGCGGCCTGGTCGAAGTCCAGCCGACCTACACCTGGCAGTCCGAGATGTTCTTCGACGACAACAACGACCGCTCCAGCCTGCAGACCGGCAACTTCGTCCCCGACACCGTCGTCGACGAGGTCCAGGAGAGCTACGGCCTGCTGAACCTTCGCGTCCGCGTCACCGGCGAGGCCGGCGACTGGTCGGTCGAGGCCTTCGCCGACAACCTGCTGGACGAGGAATATATCAAGGACGCGGGCAACACGGGCGACAGCCTGGGCCTGCCGACCTTCATCGCCGGCGAGCCGCGCACCTTCGGCGTCGTCATCGGCCTGAAGTACTGAGGCGCATCATGACCTTGCACCGCCGCGGCCTTCTCGGACTGCTCGGCGCGGCCGGGGCGGGACTTCCCGCCGCTGCCCAGGACGCCCCGCACGGCGTCGCCTTCGCCCATGGCGTGGCCTCGGGCGATCCTCGCGCCGACGGCCTGGTGATCTGGACCCGCGTCACGCCGGCCGACGCCGCAACGCGCCGGATCGAGGTGGCGTGGACGGTCTGGACCGACGGTGCGTCGGCGCCCTCCGCCTCCGGCGTCTTCGCCACGGGCCCCGAACGCGACTTCACGGTCAAGGTCCCGGTCTCCGGCCTGCGCCCGGGCGTCGAATACCGCTACGACTTCGCCGTCGGCGAGGTCCGCTCGCCTCAGGGCCGCGCCCGCACCCTGCCCGCGGGCGCCACTCCCGACACTGTCCTGGCCGTCGTGTCCTGCCAGCTCTATCCGGGCGGCCTGTTCAACGCCTACGACGCCATCTCGAGGCTGGATCGCCTCGACGCCGTCGTCCACCTGGGCGACTACATCTACGAGTACGGGGCCGAGCCCGACGACTACGGCATGGTTAGCGGCGCCCGCCTGGGCCGCACGCCCCAGCCGCCGCACGAGATCGTCAGCCTGGCCGACTACCGGACGCGCCACGCCCAGTACAAGTCCGACCCCGACCTGCAGGCCGCACACGCCCGCGCGCCCTTCATCTGCGTCTGGGACGACCACGAGATCACCAACGACGCCTGGACCCAGGGCGCCGAGAACCACCAGCCCGAGGCCGAGGGCGACTTCTCGGTCCGCAAGGCCGCCGCGCTAAAGGCCTATTTCGAGTGGATGCCGATCCGCGATCCCGAGGCGGGGATCACGCCCGACGCCATCTACCGCAGCTTCGACTTCGGCGACCTGGCCAGCTTGCTGATGATCGAAACCCGCCTGCTGGCCCGCGGCGAGCAGCTGACCTACGAGCACGACATGCCCGTGGTCGGCCAGGGCCGGAACGCGCGCCCCGACCTGGACGGCTTCCGCGCTCGGCTGAACGACCCCGCCCGCGACCTGCTGGGCGACCGGCAGCGCGATTGGGTCCGTTCGACCCTCCAGGCCTCCCGCGCCGCCGGCCGGCCTTGGCAGGTGATCGGCAACCAGGTCGTCATGGGCCGGGTCCAGGGTCCGGACATCACCAAGATGGCCTCGCCGCTGGAGATCGCCGTCCTGATGGCCCGCCTGCCGGCCGCCGTGCGCGACCGGGTTCGTCAGTCCATCGACCTGTTCAAGCTGGGCGTTCCCTTCAACCTGGACAGCTGGGACGGCTATCCGGCCGGCCGCGAGCGCCTGTACGCCGCCTTCGTCGAGGCCCAGGTCCAGCCCATCGTCCTGGCCGGCGACAGCCACGCCTTCTGGGTCAACGACCTGAAGGACGCGAACGGAGCCCGTCGCGCGGTCGAATTCGGGACCAGCTCAGTCTCCAGCCCCTCGCCTGGCGACGCCGTCCAGGGCGTGCCCTTGGGCGCCGCCCTGAACGCCGCCAACGAAGAGGTCGTCTTCTGCGACCAGTCGGCCAAGGGCTTCGTCCTGCTCACCCTCACGCCGACGCGGGCGAAGGCCGAGCTGCGCACCGTCTCGACCATCTTCGCCAAGCCCTACGAGGCGGCGGTGCTGAAGACCTTCACGGTCGATCGCACGGCAGACGGGCTGGGGCCCCTGGTGGAAGGCTGACGTCCAGTTCCTCCCCCATCGGGGGAGGGGGACCATGCGCAGCATGGTGGAGGGGCGCCGGACGCAAGCGCGGTACGACGTAGCCTGAGGTGACGGAGGAGCGTCGCAGCGAGCGCGAAGCTGACACCCCTCCACCGCCCTTCGGGCGGTCCCCCTCCCCTTTCGCTTACGCTCCCGGGGAGGAACGCGGCCCCGCGTTCTTCACGTACGTATCCAGCCAGCGCACCATCTCCCACAGGGTGTGGCCGACGGACTCCCGCGCCCGATACCCGTGGGCCTCCAGAGGCAGCACGACGTAGCGGACGTTCGCCCCATTGCCCTTCAGGGCCGCGTAGAAGCGCTCGGATTGCACCGGGAAGGTGCCGGAGTTGTCGTCCGCCTCGCCGTGGATCAGCAGGATCGGCTCATTGACCCGGTTGGCGAAGGTAAAGGGCGACATCTCGTTGTAGGTGTCGGTCGCCTCCCAGTAGGTCCGCTGCTCGGCCTGGAAACCGAACGGCGTCAGCGTGCGGTTATAGGCGCCCGAGCGCGCGATGCCGGTCCGGAACAGGTCGGTGTGCGCCAGCAGGTTGGCGGTCATGAAGGCGCCGTAGCTGTGGCCGCCCACGGCGATCCGGTCGCGGTCCGCCACGCCCATCTCCACCACCGCGTCCACCGCCGCCTTGGCGCTGGCCGACAGCTGCTCGATGTAGGTGTCGTTCGGCTCGGCCCCGTCCTTGCCGATGATCGGCATCGAGGGGTCGTCCAGCACCGCATAGCCCTGGGTCAGCAGGAACAGGTGGCTGGACCCGCCCGGCCGCACGAAGCGGTTGGCTGTATCGACCACTTGGCCGGCCACCGCGGCGTCGGTGAACTCGGCCGGATAGGCCCACATCACCAGCGGCAGCGGACCGTCGCGGTCCTTGTCGTAGCCAGCCGGCAGATAGAGCGTACCGGACAGCTGCACGCCGTCGGCGCGGGTGTAGGTGATCAGCTGGCGGGTCACCCCGGCCAGTTGCGGCGCCGGATCCTGGAACTGGGTCAGGGCGTCCGGCGCCTGCGCATCCAGATTGCGCACGTACAGGTTCGGCGGGTCGTTGCGGGTCTCGCGCCGGGTCACCAGCCGCCTCGCGCTGTCGTCCAGCACGCCCACGATGCTCTCGTAGTCGCCGGTCGCCGAGGTCCACAGGCGCTCGGACTGGCCGTTCTCCAGGTTCATCGCCGCCAGGAAGGGATACTCGCCCTCGCGGGTCGCGCCCGCCCCGGTCATCAGCAGCCGGCCGTCGGCGGCGAGCCGCGCCACGGGGAAGCCATCGGCGTTCGGCTCGGTCAGCGGGAAGCCCGGATCGTTGTACCGGTCCTGATAGTTCCGCTCCAGCAGCACCCGGCCCGTTCCCGGGTTGGACGGATCGACGACGTAGCGGGTCTCGTGCCGGGTGTTGAACCAGCGGCTGTTGACCAGGGCCGTGTCGGCGTCGCCCCAGGTCACGCCGCCATAGCGCTCTTTCAGGTCCACCAGGGTCGCGGGGCCGGCCGGTGAAGGGCGCCGCCAGCATGAAGACGCGGTCGCGCACCTGGCCGGGGCGCGCGGGGTCGCCGCCGTCCTGGGGCCTCG
>NZ_JBNFOJ010000123.1:0-8496 GCF_057364705.1 Brevundimonas sp. CURTG3B2_SDJG | reverse complement strand
GATGAGAAGGCCGGCGACGCCGCCCAGGCCGGCGCGGCGGCCGCGTCGGAAGAGCTGAAAAAGTAATCGATCCCTCGCCCAGGCCCGCGCCGGAACATCGCCTTCCGCGGGGCGTTCGGGCGGCATGAGCGACACCTTGGCCACAGCTTCCGATCCGGCGGACACCTCACCCGACGCCACCGCCGCGGCTCCCGCGCTGACTTCGCATGTTGCCCTCGATCGGGTGATCATGCTGGTCAATCCGCTCTCCGGCGGCGTCGGGGCGGGCGCGGTCCAGGAGGCCGAGACGATCCTGTCCGGCTACGCCTGCGAGGCCACGGTGGTGGCGTTGGAGGGCGGGCGGTTCGACGAACAGATCCAGACGGCCCTGGACGCCCGGCCGGATGTGCTGTTCGTCCTGGCCGGCGACGGCACGGCGGGCACGATCGCCTCCCGGGCGGGGCCGGACGGCCCGCTGATCGCCCCCTTGCCGGGCGGCACCATGAACATGCTGCCCAAGGCCCTGTACGGCACGGGCGACTGGAAGGCCGCGCTGAAGGTCGCCCTTGAGGAGGGGGCCCCGCAATGCGTCGCCGGCGGCGAGGTGACGGACGGGGAGATCGCCCAGTCCTTCTACTGCGCCGCCATCCTGGGCTCCCCGGCCTTGTGGGCGCCGGCGCGCGAGGCGATGCGCACGGGCAAGCTCAAGCTGGCGTTCATGTACGCGCGCCGGGCTTTGCGCCGGGCGTTCAGCGGCCGGTTGCGCTTCGCCCTGGACAGCCGGCCCGAACGGCGCGCCGAAGCCCTGGTCCTGATCAGTCCGATGATCTCCAAGGCCATGGAGGAGAACACCGGGCTGGAAGCCGCGGCGATGAACCCGGCCGACGCCATGCAGGCCTTCCGATTGGCGGCTCATGCGGTTCTCGACGATTGGCGCCAGGACCCCGCAGTCACCACACGCGCCACCCGTCGAGTGGCCGTGCGCGCGCGCTCGCGGATTCCGGCGGTGATCGACGGGGAGCCCACGCTTCTGCGCCACCAGGCCGAGGTCCGCTTCCTGCCGCGCGCCTTCAGGGCCCTGGCGCCCATTCCCGCCGCGGCCGAGGACGCGGTCTAGTGGGGAGAATCCTTCAGTTCTCCGACGTGCACTTCGGTCGTGAACACCGGCGGGCCTGCGAGGCGGCGCTGGCCTATGCCCACGACGACCCGCCCGACCTGGTCCTGATCACCGGCGACATCACCCAGCAAGGTCTTCCGGACGAGTTCGCCGCGGCGGGCGAGTGGATCCGCCGCATGCCCGAGCCGACCTTCGTCATCGTGGGTAACCATGATGTCCCCTACTGGAGCCTCACGGCGCGGCTGTTCCATCCCTGGCGGGCCTTCGAAAGGGCCGTCGGCCACCCCCGCCCACGACCACCAGTTCCTGAGCCCGGGCCTGATGGTTCGGGGCGTGGTCACGGCTCGCGGATGGCAGGCGCGGGCCAACTGGTCAAAGGGCGTCATCGACCTGGATCAGACCCGCAAGGCGGCCGCGGCTCTTCGCCAGGCTCCCGTCGGCGCCCTGCGCGTCCTGGCCTGCCATCATCCGCTGGTCGAGATGATCGGCACGCCGATGACGGGCGACGTGAAGCGCGGCGACGAGGCCGCCCTGATCTTCGCCGAGGCGGGCGTCGATCTGATCGCCACCGGCCATGTGCATGTCCCCTTCGCGCTGCCGATCCAATTGGGGGACCGCTGCTCCTATGCTGTGGGGTGCGGAACCCTGTCGCACAGGGAGCGCGGGGCGCCGCCCAGCTTCAACCGCATCGAGTGGGACGCGCACGAGATCGTGGTCACCGCCATCGCCTGGACCGGTGAGGCCTTCGAGACCAACCAGAGCTGGCGTCTGCCCCGCCGGCAGGACACGCGCAAGCCCGCCACCGCGCCCGATCCGCTGGAGCCCGGAGAACGCGAGCGCGCCGCGGTCTGAGATGGCTCGACGAACGAAAAGGCCGCGATCGGGATCGCGGCCTCTCGGTTGGTCTTCAGGCGAAGGGGGTCAGATTCGTCGCCCTCGCCCGGTGACGAAGTGGACGACGAGCAGGATCAGGAAGACCACGAACAGGACGTAGGCGATGTTCATGGACAGGCCCGCGACGCCGCCCGCGCCGAGAGCGCCGGCGACCAGGGCGAGCACCAGGAAGATCAGAGCCCAGCGAAGCATGGAGGTTTCTCCCGGGATGTTTCAGTTGCAGGGCGGCAGGAGCGCCGCACTCGCCTCTTCAACGTTCTCGGGAAGGACGGCGTTCCGCCCTAGCGTCGGCCTCGACCGTGCGTCTTTTCGGTGAAGGCCGCCGCGACCATCGTCGCAAGCGCTGGATTTCTCAAGAAAATCCAACCTCCGGCCAAGGCCGCGACCGTGCCCAGGATCGGGCGCTCGCGGAACAGGGCGAACGCCCGCTGACCCAGACCCAGCGGCTCGTCGTCCTCGTATTCGTCCTCGTCCTCCTCGCGGCGCAGGAAGACCAGCGCGACGACCAGGGCCACGACCGCGAAGAGCAGCATGGTGATCGCCGCGGCGGCCAGCGCCGGAAGCACCAGGCACAGGGCGTAGAAGATCGCCACCCCCAGGAACACCATGGCGACCAGGGCCGCGCCCGCCGCGGCGGCGGCCGCGACGGCCTTCTTGACCAGGCCCCTCGCCAGCCCCCCGCCGAACATCAGCGGCGACGGCCGGCGAGCAGCAGGCCCAGGACCACGCCCACGCCGAGCGCGATGGCGGTCGACTGGATCGGACGCTCCTGCACGCGTTCGGTCAGGTAGCGCTGAGCCTCGTCGAAGCGCTCCTGCGCCTCGTCGTAGTACTCCCGGCCCCGGACGCGGGCGTCTTCGTAGTAGCCGCGCGCGCGCTCGCGCAGGACCTCGCCGCGTTCCCGCAGCAGGGCCTCGGTCTCGGCCGCCTTGGCCCGAAGCCGCGCTTCCGCCACCGACGCCTTTTCACGCAGGTTCGCCTTCTCCTCGGCGCCCAGCGTCTTCAGGTCGTCCTTCAGGGTGTTGAGATCGTTCTTAACAGCGCCGGGCCGCCTTGGTCGTCGCCATGATGCGCGCTCCGTTCGTCAAGCTTGACGGTTAGATAGAGAACCCTGAGGCGGAACGCCACTCTCCCGTCACGGTTCCCGCATCGCACCATCCCGGACCGCTGGCGAAGCGTCGCAGGGCGGCCTAGACAATCCCCATGACCGAATGGCTGTTCCCGCCCGCGCCAACCCCCTCTCTGCCCATCCAGGGATCCGCCGGACGCTTCCCCGTACGGCGCATCCTGTGCGTCGGCCAGAACTACGCCGGCCACGCCCGGGAGATGGGTCATGCGCGCGCCGAGCCGTTCTTCTTCTCCAAGCCGGCCGACGCCCTGGTCGTCGATGGAGCGGACCCCCGCTTCCCGTCGGCCACCGCCAACCTGCACCACGAGGTCGAGCTGGTCTGCGCCGTCGGTCCGGATGGCGAGATCGCCGGCTGGGCGGTCGGCTGCGACCTGACCCGGCGCGACCTGCAGGCCGCCGCCAAGCAGGCTGGACGACCCTGGGACGCCGCCAAGGGTTTCGACCAGTCCGCGCCCTGCGGCGCGATCACCCTCGGCGCCCTGCCCGATCCGGCCGGCGCCATCGTCCTGGCCGTCAACGGCGAGACCCGCCAGTCCGGACGGCTGGACGACATGGTCTGGAGCCCGCACGAGATCCTGGGCAAGGCCCGCGAGCTCTGGGACGTCCGCCCCGGCGACCTGATCTTCACCGGCACGCCCGAGGGCGTCGGCCCGCTCCAGCCTGGCGATCGGGTCGAGGCGTCCATCGCCGGACTGTCCCCCCTCGCCTTCACCATGGCTCCGCGATGATCCTGCACGGCTACTGGCGCTCGGGCGCCGCCTACCGCACCCGCATCGCGCTGGAGCTCAAGGGCCTGGCCTATCGTCAACGCGCCGTCGACCTGCGCCACGGCGACCAGAAGTCGGACAGCTATCTGGCGCTCAATCCGCAGGGGCTGGTCCCCGCCCTCGAGGTCGGCGGCGCGGTCCTGATTCAGAGCCCGGCCATACTGGAATGGCTGGAAGACGCGCATCCGGCGCCGCCCCTTCTGCCCTCGGACCCGATCGACCGCGCCCACGTCCGAGGCATGGCGGCCATGATCGGCTGCGACATCCATCCGCTGAACAACCTGCGCGTCGGCAAGGCCCTGCGCGAAACCTTCGGCGCCGACCAGGCCGCCGTCGACGCCTGGGCCGCGCGCTGGATCCTTCCCGGCTTCGAGGCGCTGGAAGCCCTGGTCGCGCGCCATGGCGACGGCTGGTGCTTCGGCGCCGAGCCCACCCTCGCCGACTGTTATCTGATCCCGCAGATCTATTCGGCGGGGCGCTTCAACGTTCCGCTCGACGCCTTCCCGCGCCTGCGGGCGGTCGACGACGCGGCGAAGACCCACCCGGCCTTCATCGCCGCCCATCCCAGCGAACAGCCCGACGCGGACTAATGGCGGAGTCTATGCCCAGCGCCATTGTCACGGTTGGCAATTGGCGGTTATGCCAAAAGCATGGCTTTAACTTATCACCCGAACTTCGGGGCGGTTCTCGTCTGCGACTACACGACCGGGTTTAAGGCACCAGAAATGGTGAAGCGTCGGCCCGTGGTTGTGATCACACCCCGGCTTAGAAAACGAACCAATTTGTGCACGGTTGTTCCGTTGAGCTTGACTCAACCCGAATCGGTCGAGTCGTATCACTACGAGTTAGAGCTTCCAATAAACTTACCGAAACCTTGGAACTCAAAGAAGTGTTGGGTCAAAGCAGATATGTTTTCAACGGTATGCTTTGACCGTCTCGACCCAATACGGCTTGGCAGGGATAAGAATGGGAATCGTCTTTACTACAACAGTCTGGTTCCAGCTAAGGATATGAAGACGATTCAGTCGGCCGTTCTTTCCGCGCTAAATCTAAACCACTTGACAATTCACCTATAATTCGCTTATGTTGTGGGCGCTCCCGCTCTGCGAAGGCATCGGGCTTGAGACTGGCTCCCCTGTGGAGGCAGCAGGCTCTCAGACGGCGATGACAAGCCATTGAGAGCTTCGTCTTTCAGGCGCGGTTCGGAAACGAACCGCGCCTTTGTCATAGGCGGCGAAGTCATCCTAGGAACCGGTCCACCGCCGCCATGAACCGCGCCGGTCGGTCGATCATCACCATGTGCTCGGCGCCCTCGATGCGCTCGTACGTCGCCGGGCGGCGCAGCCGGGCGTAGGCGCCGCGAAACAGGCTGTCGGTGCGGCTGCGCGGCGAGTTCTGGTCCGCGCTCCAGCCATAGACCACCGTCACCGGCGCGGTGATCGCCGGCAGGCGAGGGCGCAGGTCGATCGTCATCACCTCGTACAGCGACTGCGCCAGCACGCGGCGATCCCCGCCCTGCCAGCCCATGGCGCCGAACAGGGCGTCGGTGGCGCCGCCCAGCTCCATGCCCATCTGGCGCCCCTGGGCCCGCAGCGCCTCGTCGCCCAGGAACTGGATCGCCTGATAGGCCACCTGGGCGATCGGCTCCACGTCGCGCGCGGTCGCCTGGGGGCTGATCAGGGCGGCGAAGAAGGGCGAGGAATCCACCGTCATCAGCCGGCTCACCCGCTGCGGCGCGTCGGCGGCGACGCGCAGGCCCAGCTGGCCGCCCATCGAGTGGCCGATGATCGCGGGGCGATCCAGGCGTTGCTCGGAGATGTAGCGGACGATCTCGCGCGCCACCGACCCCATCACCGCCCCCTCGCCGTTGGCCTGGGCGGCCAGTTCGCCGAAACCGCGCACGGACATCAGGTGCAGCCGATACCGGCCGGCCAGCCGATCGGCCGTGCCCTTCCAGACCGCCGCGGTCGAGGCCAGGCCGGGGATCAGGATCAGGTCGGGGCCGTCGCCGCGGGCCTCCACCGCGATCCGGCGCGAACTGAAGGCCGATTGCGCCCAGACCGGCGCGCCGGCCGAAGCCGCCGCCGTCAGAGCGCCTGCGAAAAACTGTCGTCTATGCACCACGCCGCCTTCGATTCCGTCCGCCCGATCCTGGTTCGGGATTGCGGCGTCAGAATGAAGGAGGATGCGCCGGGCGTCAGCCCTGGGCGCCGGCCTGGGCGGGACGCAGGCCGGCCGTCATCGTCGGCTGTTGCAGGCGCCGTTCGCCGCCGGCGGCCGGATGATCCGGTCGATGCGGGCCTTCTCGGCGCGGAACGCCGCCAGGTCCGCGCCCGCCAGGACGGTGCCTTCCTGGGTGCGCACGCCGGCCGGATTGATCCGCTGGCCGCCGCGCCAGATCTCATAGTGCAGGTGGGGTCCGGTCGAGGCGCCGGTCGAGCCGACATAGGCGACCACCTGGCCCTGGCTCACGCGCTGGCCCGCGCGGATGCCCGAGGCGTAGCGCGAGAGGTGGCCGTAGCCGCTTTCCAGGCCGTTCGGATGACGGATGCGCAGCCAGTTGCCGTAGCCGCCCCAGCGGCGGGCCTCGACGACCACCCCGTCGGCGGGGGCGACGACCGGCGTGCCCATGCCCGCGGCGAAATCGATGCCCTGGTGCATCTTGCGATAGCCGGCGATCGGATGACGGCGGAAGCCGAACGACGACGAGACGCGGAAGCCGCGTTCCAGCGGCGTGCGCATGAAGGCCGAGCGCGTGTTCTTGCCAGTGGAGTCGAAATACTGGGCTTCGCGGGCGCCGGCCGGCTTGAAGCGGTAGAAGACCACCCCTTTCAGCTCGGCGTACAGCAGTTCGCCCGAACCGATGGTGCGGCCATTCTCGGTGACCGTACGGTCGAAGACGTAGGTGAACTCGTCATTGGCCCGGATGTCCCGGTCCATGTCGAACTTGTGCGAGAACAGGCGGCCGGCGACGCGGGCGATGCCGGCGGGCGCGCCCTCGCGGCGCACCGTGCGGGACAGGGAGCCCTCGACCTTGCCGGTCAGGACCACCGTTTCGTGCGTGACCTTTTCTTCCAGTGCGCGCAGGCGCAGGGCGCCGTCGAAGCTGCGCGACACGGTCAGCTGGGTGGCCGGGCCCGTGCGCATCGTCAGGCCGATCAGACGGGCGTCGCCCCGACCGCCGCGCGGCTTGGCGATCGCGGTCTCGAACCGCTGGCCGGCGCGCATCGACGACACGTCCATCGCGTTCGACAGGGTCGCGGCGACGGCGGAGGCCTCTTCGGCGGCGATGCCGGTGCGGCGCACGGCCTGCTCGAACGTCTCGCCCTTGCGGATCTGGACAGGAATGGCTTCGGGGATGGTCAGGCCGGCGGGCATGCCGGCGGCGGTGAAGGCCTGGGCCTCCAGCGCGGCGATCTGGGCCTCGGTGAGCGGCGGAACCTCTTCCGCCTTGGCGGGCTGGTAAACGCGTCCGGCAAGCAGCGCCACCGACACCGCGGCCACCGCCGTAAGGGCGTGCGGCGCGATACGCATCGGTTGGCGACGTGGATCGAACTGAGCCATCGGTCCCCGACAAACGACGACGCCGGCCGGCGCCAAAGCCACTAAAAGCAAGGATCGCGCCGGACCGCCCCCCTATGGAACCGTTCGACGCGAGACAGGCCCTATAGCCGGTCCGCCCCATGATGGGAAGACAGTTCGTTACAGAGCGTTAACCGGGGCCGTAACCACGGGTAAAGCTTCCGTGAGGCGTTAGATGATCGAGAGTCTTCGGCGAAGTATTGATCATGTCTTCCACCACTGTTGGCCCGCGCCTGTCCCGTCCGCTCGCGACTGACTCTCATTGCACTCAAAGTGGCCTCAAGGTCACTCATCTGTGGCCGGACCGCCACGCACGTATTGCTTATATGCGCGCCGGTTTTGCTCATCGCCCTTTCCCTGCCCCGGTTGCTGCCGATATGGACCGGGCATGACCGACGCGGCGGCTTCCTCCTCCGTCCCTCCCAAGCGCCGCCCCGGCGGTCGCCGTCGCGCGCTGATGGTCGTCGGCGTCGCGCTGGCGGTGCTGCTGGTCCTCGCCGCCCTGCTTTGGCTGAACCGCCGGGCCGCCGCGCGCGAGGTGCTGATCGGGTGGCTGGAGCGCGAGGGCGTCCAGGCCGACATGGACATAGACCGGATCGAACTGGACGGTCTCACCGCCCGCATCCGCATCGGCGACCCGGCCCGGCCCGACGTCACCGTCGAGCGGGTCGAGGTCGACTACGCCGTCGGCGCGCCGTGGTCGAGGCGGGGTCTGGGTGTGACCCCGAGCCGGATCCGGTTGATCCGCCCGGTCGTCCGCGCCGCCTTGCGCGACGGCGAGCTGTCCTTCGGCTCCCTGGATCCGCTGATCGAGAATTCCCCGGCCGGCCGCCGCGGCCCGACAGCCGCAGCCCCGTGGTGATCGTCGAGCGCGCCCGTGTCCGGGTCGACACCGACTACGGCCCCGTCAACCTGCTCGGCGACGCCCGGCTGGACGACGGCAAGCTGATGCGGCTGTCCGCCCGGATGCCGGCCGCCGCCCTGCGAAGCGGCGACCTCCACGCCCCGGGGGCTGGCGGCGACGATCG
>NZ_JBNFOJ010000122.1:0-8505 GCF_057364705.1 Brevundimonas sp. CURTG3B2_SDJG | reverse complement strand
GGTACATGGCGCGGACGCGGGCCGCATCGACGCCGGGGGACCAGCGGGGCGGGGACCCGGCCCGGCGTGTGGTCGCCGCCGTAGGTGGTGATGCGCCGGCTCCAGCCGCCGCAGCCGGCCAGGACGCCGTCCGTCTCGACGATGAAATAAGTCCGGTCCGCGATGATCTGGCTGTCCAGGCCCATCAGCTTCCTGGAGGCGGTGATCTGCTCCGGCGTCAGGAAGGCCGCCAGCGGACCGGAGATGGAGCGGTCCATCAGGGCCACGAGGGCGGGGATGTCGTCCTCGGTCGCGATCCGGTGGACGAAGGCCACGGTCGTCAGTCCCGTTGGAACGGATAGAAGCCCGAGCCCAGGCCCAGGATCGCGGTCAGCTCGTCCAGCGCGCCCCGGCTCTCGTCCAGCAGGGCCGGGTCGGCGAGGTCGGCGGGCCGCAGTTCGTCGCGGTACCAGGTCGCGCCCCAGACGCTGAGCGCGCCGTGCAACTCCTCGGTCAGCCGCATGGCGGGATTGGCCGCCGCCTGCTCGGCCTCGGTCAGCACCACCCGCAGGCGCAGGCAGGCCGGACCGCCGCCGTTGCGCATCGACTGGCGCACGTCGACGTACTCGACCCGGCCGATGGGGCCGTTCGAGGCCGCCAGGCCCTCGGCGACCGCATGGCTGCGGGCGTTGTCACGGGTCTCAGTCGGGCAGATCAGGGTCAGACGGTCTTCGCCCGGGATCCGCACCAGCATGGAGTTGAACAGATAGCTGGAGATGGCGTCGGCCAGCGGCAGGTCGGCGGAGGACACCTCCACGAAGATCGGCTCGAACTGGCCCTGGGCGGCCTTTCGGATCGCATCGTGGGTCGCCGCCGTGTCCTCGAAGGCCAGGTCGTGGTGGAACAGGGTCTCCAAGGCGCCGACGCAGACCACGTCGTTGTGGAAGGTCCCGCCGGCGATGGCGGCCCTGGACTGGCGGGCCAGGACGACGCCAGACGCCCCGTGGCGGCGGGCGATGGCCTCGGACGCCTCGCGCGTCTGGCGGGCCGGGAAGGCGCCCGTCCACGGCTCATAGGCCTCGCGGCCCCAGACCAGAAGATTGACGCCCGGCGCGCCGTGGTCGGCGCAGAGCCGGACGTGGTTGGCGGCGCCTTCGTCGGCCAGATGGGCGACCGAGGGCAGGGCGTCGTGAACGGCGAACCTTTCCGGATCTGGGAACAGGGCCTCCAGCGCCCGCTTCGTCTGCGGATGCTCCAGCGAGCGGTGCAGGTTGGTGACCAGGTTGGCGGGCGTGAAGTGCACCCGCCCGTCCGCGCTGTCGGCCGAGGGCGTCACCGTCGCGGCGTTGGCGGCCCACATCGGCGACGCCGAGCAGGCGGCGGCGGCGAAGCTGGGCGCGTCCTTCCAGGCCTTCTCCAGCACCTGGGCGTCGGTTCCCGAGAAGCCCAGCGAGCGCAGGAAGGGGAGGTTCGGCCGCTCGTGCGGCGGCAGCACGTACTGGGGCAGGCCCAGGTCGGCCAGCCGCTTCATCTTGTCCAGGCCCTGCAGCACCGCCGCGCGCGGATTGGACGCCTCGCCCGCGTTCAGGCTGGAGGCGAGGTTGCCCGGCGACAGACCCGCATAGGAGTGGGTCGGCCCGATCAGACCGTCGGCGTTGGTTTCGACGGCGAGGGAGGTCAAGAGTGCAATCCCTTGATCTCGTTCTCGATATTCTTGACCGCCATGGCCTCGAAACTGGCGACCGGATAGGCGCAGTAGTCGGCGGCGTAGTAGGCGCTGGGGCGGTGGTTTCCGCTGGCGCCCAGGCCGCCGAAGGGCATGTCGCCCGCCGCGCCGGTGGTCGGGCGGTTGAAGTTGACCACGCCCGCGCGGATGCGGCGGATGAAAGCCTCCCAGTTCGCCGGATCGTCCGACACCAGGCCGGCCGAGAGGCCGTAGCGTGTGGCGTTGGCGGCCTGGATCGCGGCCTCGAAGGTCGGGACGCGGATCACTTGCAGGAACGGGGCGAACATCTCCTCGTCCAGCACGTTCAAGCCGGTCACGTCGATGATCGCGGGCCGCACGAAGGCCCCGGGAAGGTTGCCGACCGGGCCCGAGGCGCGGACTACCTTGGCTCCAAGGTCGATGCGCTGTTGCAGGGCCTGCAGCGCGCCTGGGCCGCGCGTTCCGAGATCAGCGGGCCGGCGTAGGGCTCGGGCGTGGAGTTCCACGGCGCGAAGGTCAGGCGGTCGCTCAGCGCCGCCACCGCCTCGACGATGGCGTCGCCCTGCGATCCCTCCGGCACGATCAGGCGGCGCGCGCACGAGCAGCGCTGGCCGGTGGTGATGAAGGCCGATTGCACGACGATGCCCGCGACGGCTTCGGCGTCGCTCGCGTCCCACGCCACCAGCGGATTGTTGCCGCCCAGCTCCAGCGCCAGGATCACATGCGGGTCGTCGGCGAATTTGCGCCGGAAGTGGGCGCCGGCCGCGCCCGAGCCGGTGAACATCAGGGCGTCGATGCCCGCGTCCAGCAGGGCGGCGCCGGTGTCGCGCCCGCCCTGGACGACGTTGACGACGCCTTCCGGCAGATCGGCGGCCTGGAAGGCCTCGGCCATCAGCTGGCCGGTCAGGGGCGTCTCCTCCGACGGCTTGAAGACCACGGTGTCGCCGGCCAGCAGGGCGGGGACGATATGACCGTTGGGCAGGTGGCCGGGGAAGTTGAACGGCCCCAGCACCGCCGCCACGCCGTGCGGGCGATGGCGCAGGGTGGCTGAGCCGAAGGCCGTGGGCGCGGTGCGCTCGCCGGTCCGCTCGTCATAGGCGCGGATCGAGATGTCGACCTTGCCCTGCATGGCCTGCAGCTCGGTCGCGGTCTCCCACAGCGCCTTGCCGGTCTCGCGGCTGATGGCCTCGGCGATCTGTGGCGCGCGCTCCCTGAGCACCGCCTGATAGCGCTTCACCGCGTCGATCCGGTCCTGGCGCGGGCGGTCCGACCAGTCTTCGAAGGCGGCGCGGGCGCGGTGGGCGGCGGCCTGGACCTCGGCGGCCGAGGCGGCGGGGCCTTCCCAGACGGTCTCGCCGGTGGCGGGGTCGATGGATTTGAAGTTCGTCATTCGGATACTCAGGTCTTCACGCGGACGGTGTCGCCGGCGCGCACCTTCAGCGCGTCGGCGGTCTCGCGGGTCAGAGTGGCGACGTCGCCCTCCATATGGGTGCGCTGGCGCACCGCGCGGAAGGCCCCGACGCTGTCGGTCGAGATCAGGGCCGGCAGTTCGGCCTCGACCTCGTCTGCGATGGCGACGGTGAGCCGGCGCGCGTCACGGACGGTGCGGATGTTGTCGCGGCCGCAGGTGACGGTCGGGCCGGCGTCGAAGATGTCGATCAGGCCGTTGGGCCGGAAGCCTTCGCTTTCCAGCAGCGCCATGGCCGGCACCCCTTGCGGATGCACCTTGCCGATCACCGCTCGGGCCGGCTCGGGCAGCAGTTCGATGTAGATCGGGTGACGCGGGGCCAGGTCCAGGATGAACTGCTTGTCCGTCGAGCCGGTCATCCGGTCGGCCTCGTCGAACTCCATGGGGAAGAATTTGTGCGCCACATGATCCCAGAACGGGCAGGCGCCGTCGGGGGTGAAGACCCCGCGCAACTCGGCCAGGACGGTGTCGGCGAACAGATCCGGCTCCGCCCCGATCAGCATGTAGCGCGACTGGCTGAGCAGGCGGCCCGCGCCGCCCTTGCGCCGATCGGCCTTCAGGAACAGCGAGCCGACCTCGGTCCAGCCGGTGCATTCGTTGACCAGCACCAGGGTCTTCTGCTCCAGCTTGATGCCCAGCGAAGGCGACGACTGAGCGTTGTTGACCACTCGGAAGCTGAAGAACGGCCGTTTCAGGCCCACCGCCGCCTTGACCGAGCCGATGCCGTCGACGTCGCCGGTCTCGGACTCTTCCAACATCAGGGTGTACCAGCGCTCCTGGGGCGGGATCGCGCCAGCGAAGCTGTCGCGGCTCAGGTCCAGGCGCTCGGCCAGCTGGTCGGGGTCCTCGGGCAGGCTGGTGAAGCCGGGGCCCGAGAGGATGGCCAGCTCGAGCAGGTGGTCGAGGTCGGCGGGGCCGGAGGGACGGACGACGAGCATCTAGCGGGCGCTCCCTGTTCTCTCGTCATCCCGGGGCGCGCAGCGACCCCGGGACCCAGCGGCGCGCGAGAGCGCGAACCCGTCGCGGACACGGCATGTGGAAACATCGCCTGCGGCGCCGCTGGGTCCCGGCGTTCGCCGGGATGACGAAAGGAAGGCAAGGCTCACATCGTCTCCAGTCGGAGTTGTTTCAGTTTCAGCGCGTCGATCTCGCCCGACGCGATCTTGCACAGGATCAACGCCGACAGCTGGGCGCGCTCCACGAAGCTGGCGGGCCAGGCGAACTCCTGATCCG
This sequence comes from Brevundimonas sp. CURTG3B2_SDJG, assembly GCF_057364705.1. Classification (NCBI taxonomy): domain Bacteria; kingdom Pseudomonadati; phylum Pseudomonadota; class Alphaproteobacteria; order Caulobacterales; family Caulobacteraceae; genus Brevundimonas; species Brevundimonas sp. CURTG3B2_SDJG. Next base: position 4,120 of record NZ_JBNFOJ010000122.1, on the reverse strand, counting down.
AATGGATGTCCCCGCCGACCACGCCCAGGGTGTCGATGTTGGGCAGGCCCGCGGCGTGCAGGTTGTTGCCCTCGCACACCCCGCCGGAGGGCTTCCAGGCGATCGCCTGGCCTAGCAGGGCGCCGGTCTGGCGCACGGCTTCGAACAGGGCGGTCTGGCTGGCGTCCATCGGCTTGGGCGCGCGGGTCATGCCGCCGTGCAGGTCCAGCGTCAGGCCGGGGAAGGGGGGCTCGGCCGCGACCTGCCGTACGGCCTCGGAGATCCAGGCCGACGCCTGGGCGTCTGGGACCCGAACGTTGAAGCGGACCACGGCGTTGTCGGCCACGACGTTCAGCGGACCGCCGCCCGAGATCTTGGCGACATTGATCGTGACCCCCTCGCGCTGGCCGTTCAGGGCGTGCAGCCGGGCGGCGATGATCGCCGCGCCGGCCACGGCGTTGGCCCCCTCGTGGAAGGCCCGGCCCGCGTGGGCCGCCTTGCCGGTGACGATCAGGTGGTAGTTGCCGCTGCCCTTGCGTTCGCCCGCCAGGGTCCCGTCGGCCAGGGCGGGCTCGTAGGTCAGGCCCAGGTGCCCGCGGCGCCAGGTCGCCAGCAGGGGCGCCGAGGCGGGCGAGCCGATCTCCTCGTCAGGGGACAGCAGGACCGTCCAGCCGACCCGCTCGCGCTCGGGATGGGTCTCGAACGCCTCCAGCGCCGCCAGCAGCACCGAGATCCCGCCCTTCATGTCGGCGATGCCTGGGCCGTTCAGGGCGCCGTCCGGACGGGTGGAGACCGCCTGGAAGGCGCTCTCGGCGGGAAACACCGTATCGTAGTGACCGGTCAGGACCACCTGCAGCGGCGCCTCGGGGCGGGCCGTGATCTTCAGGGCGTCGGCGTGGGCCTCCAGCCGGACAGAACCGTCGTCGGCGACAGTGGAGGATCCCTGCGTCGGAATGCGTTCGACGACGGCGGGCAGGCGCCGGGCCTCGGCTTCCAGCAGGGCCAGCACGGCCCCAAGGCCGGCGGCGTTGCGGCTGCCGGAGTTGACGTTCGCCCACTCCACCGCCCGGCCGACGATGATCTCTCCGCGCGCCGCGACATGGTCGAGCACGGTCTGGTCAGGGGGCAGAATCCGCATGCGGGCGGACCCTAGCCGCAAGGGTGGCAAAGGTGAAGGCGAGCGCGCCTATCGACTCGCGCTCCAGCCGAGCTAGGGTCGGCCCACATTCCAGGGAGGAACCGGATGACCGATCTGATCAAGGCTATGAACCCCACGGCCCCGCTGCCGACCGAAGAGGCGGCGCTCGCCGCGGCCAAGGTCAGCGCCGTCGGCATGGTGATCGGTGCGATCCACCAGGCGGTGGGCGCCTGGTACGCCTCGACGCCCGAGGCCTCGGTGGCGGCGGCCAAGATGGTCGAACAGATGACGGGTCAAGCCCCCGACGCCGCGCAACTGGCCCAGCAAAGCCAGTTCGGCCTGATGCTGGGCGGCGGGCTGGTGGTGCTGCAGCTGATCCTGGCGGCGGTTCAGTGGAAGAAGCCGAACATGGCCCTGCCGATCATCTTCCTGATCCTGGTGATCTGGGCCCTGGGCGGCGCCTGCCTGGCCCTGTTCATTCCGGCGTTCGGCGCGGCGCAGCCGATCTGGCTGACCATCGTCACGATCGTCACCATGGGGATCGCCGCGATCACCCATATCGCGGGCATCCGCGGCGTCAGCGCCCTGGACAAGATCCGCACCCGGGCCGCTCAGGACTACTGAGTGCCTAACGGTTCGGGCGGCGGTCCTCGCGGGCCCCGCCCGGCTGCCGGGCCTGGCGGCGCCAGCGGATCGACAGGCTGGCGTCGCCCTGTCCGCCGAATTTTGAGCTGACCGTCAGGTTGCGGCGCACCTGCCATTCGACGTTCACGGCCGCGCCGTTCTCGCCGCCGCCGATGACCTCCAGATAGATGTCGTCGGTGATGTAGCGGCCGCCGGCCACGGTCAGGCTGGAGGCCTCGCCGCCGAAGGACAGCCGGTCCAGACCGGCCAGCTGGCGCAGGTTGCCGATCACGTCGAAGCCGCCGCCGCCGGCCAGGGCCGCCACGCCCGCGCCCAGCTGGGCCGCCTCGAACGCCGAAAGCTGGGACGCCGACCGGCCGAACAGCACCTGCGACAGGATTTCGTCCTGCGGCAGGGAGGGGGTCGAAGTCAGGGCGATCTCGGGCCGCGCGGCCGTGCCGGTGACGCGGATGGTGGCCGTCAGAGCCGGGTCTTCGCGCGTCGCTTGCAGGTTCAGGCGGATCTGCTCGGGATTGGTCGACAGGCTGACCGAGCCGGTCTGGTCGAACACGAACCGCTTGCCCGCGAAGTCGTAGTCGCCGCGCACCACGCGGGCGTTCCCGGTCAGGATCGGCCGGGTGATGGTGCCGGTCACCCGGGCGTTGACGTTCATCTCGACGTTCAGGCCGCGGCGACCACCAGAACGTCGCCGCCCGGCGAGCGAATGGCGATGTCCAGCCCGATCTGAGGGCCGCGGCTGCGGTTCTGCTGGTCCTCGGGCACGTCGCCGCCGGGGCGGTTGATCTCGATCACGTCCATTCGGACGATGCCGGTCGACCCAGGCGGATTGGCCTGGATGCGGGCGTCGTCGATGTCGATCCGGCCGGCCAGCTGGATGTTGCCGTCCTCGCCCCTCACCACGGTCAGGGGGCCGGAGGCCCGGGCCTCGGCGATGTCGTTGTCGATGATGCGGAAGCGGGTCAGGGCCAGCTGGAAGCTGGAGCCCGAGCCCTGGCGCAGGCCGATGCGCCCGTCGCCGCTCACCGTGCCGCCGTGGCCGTCGCCGGCGGTGAAGGTCTCGATCAGGGCGGTGGTGTCGTCGAAGCGGCTGTTCAGCGTGACGCCTTCCAGCCGCAGGCCGGTGGCGTTGTCGCGGAACGAGCCTTGCTGAAGATCCAGCCGGCCGTTGATGCGCGGTTCGTTCAGCGTGCCGGCCAGGGCGGCGCGCACGTCGACCTGGCCTGACAGCGACCGGTCCCCGCCCAGCAGCAGATCCCAGATCGGCTGGATCTGGCCCTTGATCGTAACATCGCCCTGCATCGGCCGTGTGCGGGCGATGGCCAGGCGCAGAGGCGCGGCCGAGGCCTCCACCGGCAGGGTCACGTCGGCCGATGCCTGAACCGCCTGCTGGTCCTGGGCCTGGGCCTGGATGCGCAGGGTGTTGTTGACCAGGAGCGCGTTCAGCGTCCCGTCGACGGCCAGGCCGCGCGGGGCGTCGATGCTGCGCAGATCCTCCAGGGTGACGTTGGCCGATCCGGACAGGTCGTCGCCCGCGCCGCGCAGGGACAGGCGGCCGGTGACGCGTCCGCGCAGATCGGGGGCCAACGACTGCAGGTCCACGCTGGTCAGATTGGCCTCAATGACGGCGGCGCGGGAATCCTGGCGCAGCTCGCCGGTCAGCACCCCGCCGCCGACGCCCAGATCGACTCGGGCGACGCGCCCGTCGCCGGACAGGGCGATGACCGCCGGGTTGCGGGTGGTGAAGGCGATCTCGCGCACGCGGCCCGCGCCTTCCAGCACCACCGACTGGGCCTTGCCTTCGCGCGAATAGACGCCGGTTCCGTCAAAGGCGACCGGGGTGGCGCCGCCGACGTCGGCCTTCAGGGTGAAAGGCAGGCGCTCAAGCGGGCCCCGACCCTCCAGCTCCAGCGAACGGATCACATAGGTGGAGCCGGCCAGGCGCACGTCGGTCCCCGAGACGTCCAGGATGGCCGTTTCGGCCCCGCCGCCGTCGGTCAGGCGCACGCGCCCCTCGGCCGTCCCCGAGGCCAGGAAGGCTCCGGGCCGGGCGGTGAAGGTCAGGTCGGCGCTGGACGGGATGTTGTTCGACAGCGCGATCGCGCCCTGGGCCGTGACGCCGCCGGCGTCCAGATCGACGTCGGTCAGGCGGATGCGCCGGCCGCCCAGGAAGAAGTTGCCGCTGGCTCGGGCGGGGCCGTAGTTCGAGCCGGCGGTCACCGCGATCCGGCCGTCCGAGGCGTCGGCCCCGCGGCGGAAGCTCAGGATCAGGTCTGCGTCGGTCAGGGTCAGGGCGCCGGCCTTCACCTGGCCGAACGCGGCGCGCAGGTCCGCGCGGGGGCGGGCCAGCGAACCCGTCAG
>NZ_JBNFOJ010000121.1:0-8508 GCF_057364705.1 Brevundimonas sp. CURTG3B2_SDJG | reverse complement strand
CAGACCTGAGCCCTGACCTGAGCCCAGACCTGATCCCAGACCTGAGCCCCGACCTGATCCCAGACCTGAGCCCTGACCTGAGCCCAGACCTGATCCCCGACCTGAGCCCTGACGTTCTTGCCAGCCTTCGCGGTGCCTGCCAGGAGAGCAGCGCCCATCGCGCCGGCCGTCGGGCTGTCGAGCCAGATCATCAGCTTGGGCGGGGTCAGACCCGCTGCCTCATAGGCCAGCTTCACGCCCGCCTCGGCCCGAGGTCGGTCGGCGCGCTCGGTGGAGAGGCCAACCTTCAGCCATTCGCTGCGGTACTCGATAAGCTGGCTGACCTGTTCATCGGTCAGCTTCGTGATCTTGTGGGCTTTAGCCATTGGGGTGGTGTCCTTGTTGGGTGCACTCCGCTTCGCTCCGTCCCACCGAGGGCCGATCAACCTTCTGCCTCCAACCGGCGGACTTCAGCTTGACCGTGCCCTTGGCGGGCCAGGGGTTCACGCGTTGGGGAATGGGTTTGCGGGGGCGACGCGTCTTGTCGATCCGGGCGACGATCCGCTTGGCCTTCGCCCGCGCCTTGGCTTCGGCCCTGGTCTTCTGGGCGTGATGCCCGACGCACAAGCCTTCCAGGTTGTCGTCCCGGTTCGAGCCGCCGCACCAGAGCGGGATGACGTGGTCCACATCGACCGCAGGCTCGTCGCAGTTGGCGCGCTTGCAGGCGCCGTCCTGGGCCGCGATGATTTTCTCGCGTCGGGCCTTGGAGACGTTGCGCTTCTCGATGGCGATGGGCGCGCTCATGCGGCGATCCCCTGGGGAGCCAGCATGGCGCGCACCTCGGCCTCGTAGGCCTCACTGTCGATGCCGGGTAAGAAGCGCTCTTCGACAAGGAGCTTCACCCGCTCGAAGAACGCCTTGAACGTGGGTTGATCCATCTCGTCAAAGGCGATGGATCGAGGGACGAACGTCACCTTGCCGAGCCTGTCTCGGATCGGCCGGACGTAGCCGACCTCCATTTTCACCCACTCGTGCAGGGTCTCCGCATCCAGCGGATCGGCCAATCCGAAGGGGTCTTCCGGGAAGTTCTCGACGGTCTTCTCTAGCAGAGCCCAATAGAGGCGATGCTGGGGAACGGACCGCTGCTGCGTGATCCGGCACTTCAGCGGCTTTCGCTGCGGAAAGCGGGCGAGTTCCTTTGCAGAGAGATCATCCAAGGCGACGATCCGGTCGCCGACCCTAGCGACCTGAATGGCGGGACGTTCGGTCATCGGTCGCGCTCCATCGCGCGTGCGTACTGCTGGTCGAGGGAACGGGATCGCGAGATTGCAACCAGTTCCCGGCGGCGGTCTTCCAGGCGGTCCCGGAGCGGTCCTTGGAAAACAGGAGGCAGGCTGCGGAGATGGTTGATCTGGAAGCCGGTCCACCAATCGTCGACGGCGGCGAGTGAGGGGAGATCATCGATCTCCGCGCACAGCGCCTCCCAAACGCCTTCCTTCTTGGCGGCGTACGAGCTGTCAGGCTTCCAGACCTTCATCGGGCTAGACCGTCAGGCTCAGAAAGGGATTTCGTCGGAACGGTCATACGAACCGTGGCCGTCGGAAACGCCTTCATCAGACGCGCCACCAGGAAACCCGTCCTCGCCAGCCGTCAGAGCGCGATACTCAGGCGACGACTTGATCAGTTCCTTCAGACGGTCGTGCAGCCCCTCAAGGACGGACGGCTCGAACTCGTCGAGATCGAAGTTGATCAGGTCTCCCGAGGCCTCGGCTTGGTCATCCCCTTAGGCAAGGGCATGACCGCAGCGACATTCGCGTAGGTTCGCCCATCCTTCTCGGTATGAACGACGTTCAACAGACAGCCCGCGCCGAGCACGTTTTTGGTGTCGAAACCCTTCAACTCATCCGCGGTGAAGGACCGACCACGCCAGCTCTCCAGCACCTTCCGAAGGTTGGCCTTCTCATGTAGGGAGGCCGTATAGCGCGACGAGATCGCGGCCGACCGCTGCTGCCCCTCCCATTCGACCGTGACCTCGGGAATTTCCCAGGTCAGCATGATCTTTCGGGCTGATTTCTCCTCGCCGTTGTACGAGGAAGTCTGCGTCCCGAGGTCGATCACCCGCGTGCAGATCGCCGCGTAGGCGCCCGCCTCAATGGGCTTATAGTCCGAGCCGGAGTCAGTGAGCATAACCATTGGCGGCCTCCTTCAGGTCGTTCAGGTTTTGGGAAAGCCGGGCCAACACCTCCCGGTAGGCTGAAAGGTCCTTGCCCTTCAGATCGTCCAGCACGCAGTCGAGGTGGTGAACGTCCCAGGCGACCCGCTCGGCTTCGTCCAGGCGGTCGAAGTTGAAGGGATATTCATCCGCCTCCGGGGAGCCGTTATTAGCGGCCCGAACGGTCAGGGCTGACCGAGCGGAGGGCTGGTGCTCCATCCCCTCCCCGGCTCTGGCGGTTGAGAAAGGTTGGGTGGTCACACCAGGCTCCCGATCAAAGAGAACCCGATGATCACAACCGCGAGAATCACGATGCCCATTCCGTTGGACGGCTCGCGGTCATGCTCGGCGAGGTAGGTCTGGCCCAGCGGGGTCAGTTCGACCTCGAACTCGGGCGCTTCGATCTCGACCCGGACAGGCCTGGGCCGGCGGGTGTCCGGCATCCACTGGACGAGGGGGGCGGTCATCAGAAGGGAATCTCCGCCTCGTTGATCAACCGCTCGTCGAAGCGAACCTCGCGAACGTCGTCCTTGAGGAAGGCGCTGGCGGCCGCCAGAACGACGAAGCGCTTTCCAGGATTTGCGCGGGCCAGCCGCTCAGCCTCACGCTTGGCATCCTCGTAGAAGCGATGCTTGACGGTCGGCGAACCGCCGCCTTCGCACCAGACACACCAGAACTGAGGTTCGTAGTTCATGCGGCCCTCCTGGGCTGGCCCGCAAGCGCGATCTCGCAGGCGATGGGGAAGATGCTGGTCGGACGTTCGGCCAGGGTGATGGTCACGTTCAGGGACATCAGCTCGGCGATCTGCTGAGCGAGGTCCCTCGCCTCTCCGGCCAAGCGTTCGGCCTTGAGCGTGTCGAAGGCGGACAGGGCGAAGCGGGCGCGGGCCAGGGTGGCGTCCAGTTCGACGGACAGGGCCTCGGCCTGATGGATGCGGTCGCGGGTCATTCCGCGCCTCCCGTGGCCTTTGCGATGGCGGCGCGGGCTCTGGCGAGAGTCGGGCACGGATTGCCGTCGCCGTCGAGGAACCCGTCGTATTCGCGGCCGAACTCCTCCAGCGCCTCCAGCAGTTCCGGTGCGGCTGCGATCAGGCGGGCGTTGGCGATCCCGAAGTGACCGTAGATCGAAAGATACGGGCCGCCCTCAGGACCTGTGACCTCGCACCAGTTTGGATGCTTCTCGGGGTCGAACTCGACCCGCTTGTCCTTCCAGCCCTGGTGAGCCGTCCACGGACCCGCCGTATGAGATTGCCCAGCCATCACGCGGCCCACTCTTGTTCGGCGTCGAGGTCCATCAGGCCCAGGTCCGCCGCGTCCATGACGTTCACGACGATCTGGCGGGCGATGGGGTCCTTGAGGTCCACGTCGGCGAAGATGTTCCGACCGTTGATGGTCAGGCTGACGAACAGCGGGTTGTCGGAGGGTCCGTGAGCGGTGAGCAGGGCTTCCAGAGGAAGCGTGTCTTGCGAGGCCATGGGGCTCTCTCCATCAGGTCGATGGGGAGATATTCTCTGCCAGTGAAACCCGCGTCAAGCACAAATTTCTCTGAGGGTGAACACGCGGTCAAGAATGGGCATGGGGGGCTATCCTGTCAGGGGATAGGCTTGCAGTTTCCGGCCCTAGCCTCGATCACGCGCGCCAGAGCTTCGCCCTCATAGTGGGCGAAGCCCCAGGCCTGAACCGTTGAGGGCCTTCCCGTGCGGGCATTGAGTACTGGCGACGTTCTTTGGGCTGCCCTGTCAGCTTCTATTTGAGCATCGATGACTCGCTGAACGGCCGGCGTGCAATGAGTGACGACTGCGCGGGCGACTGCATCAGCGGTAGCATCGGCCTTCGCGAGCCGCCTCGCACGCTGGAACACGCAGAAGTCAGCGGCAATCATGGTGGAGTACACGCGAGTGGAAGGACTCGTTCCTTGGGCGGAAATCTCCGCCTGCGCCGTGGTCCGTGTCGCCAGCGGCCAGGTGTCAGTGCACACGGAGCCGTCTTGGACAGCGCCGCAACCGGCTAGCCCGACGCAGGCCACCACAGCACTCCACCTCATGCCGCCCTCTCCTCCGGGTCCGCGAACACCTCAAGCTGTTGAAGGGCCTTCTCTCGGAACACCGGGTTGGAAATGCGTCGTAGGATCGCCAGGGCGCGCTCTTCAAAGACCTCGATGCTGTCGCCCCATAGCTCAGCGACGGAGGCGCATTCCAGCGCGATTGCGATCCCGCGGGCCACTGCCTCAGAGGGGTTGCGCCTGGCGCCGGTCTCAAGGGAGCTAATGTAGCTCACGACGACGCCCGCAACGTCCGCCACGTGCTGCTGGGTCACTCCCAGCGCCTTGCGCCGGGCGCGCATGTTCGTCCCGAAGGGTCCTGGTGTCGCCATCAGTGAAGTATGGCGGCCACGGCAAAGGCTGTCGTCCGACTGACAGAGAACTCGCGGATTGACATTCTTTTCACTGACAGAGAATATGGTCGGGTGCAGATCACCCCGACCGAACTCCGCGCGCGCACTGGCATGAGCATCGGCTATGCGAGCGAACTCCTCAACGGGAACAAGGAACCGGCGCCGCGGATGGCCGTCCGCATATTCCGGGCAACCGGTCTCAAGATGGGCGCCCTGAAGGGCCTGTCAGACGCCGAGGTCGCCGTCCTGGAGAAGGTGCACGGATGACCTACCCCGGCGCCCCCAGTTCGTCGGTCAAAGCGCAGCCCCCGCAAGAGGCCATGCAGTGCGCGATCCCTGCGGTGATGAGCGCCTCGCGTGTCGCGTCGCATGGCGACGGTCGCAGAGACGACACCTTGCGCTGCTCCTCGATGAGCGCTCGGAGCGCCACCCCGGTCTGGCAGGGCGCGTCGCCCCGGCTGATCCGACGGAGCACCTTCTTGGTTTCCGCGTGGGATCGCAGCTGCAAGAGGGGCATTCAGGCCTCCAGCGACTTGAGATACGCGGCCAGGGATCGGCGCAGCCAAACCTCGGCGCGAGCGGCGGCCAAGCGTGTCGCCGCATCGAACTCCGGCCCCCTGATGGACACGATGTTCGAGTCCCAGAAGGCCCGTTCGTGCGCGAAGTCGGCGGCCCTTGTCATCGCGTCCCGCATGGCGTCTCGGTCGTCGCCGAAAACGGCGAGGACCAGTCCGAAGATCGCGACGAACTCCGCCGATGGCGGCGGCGGCTCCAAAGTACCTGCACTCAAGGCTCGCCCCCACCAGGCCCCCCGGCCCCGTAATTTCACGGAACCGCGAAATGACCCCGGTGTCTACGGGGTTAACCACCAATCCGATCACGAAATCGCGACGTATACTGAAGGTTGTTCGCGCAACGTCGGAGTTCGCCATGCGTCGGCGCGACCGTGGATTGTAAATGCCTGTAACTATCAGTCGGAACAGCGAAAGGGAGCGCTAGGCTCCCCCTCCCTGCTGCTTGGATTTCTGCGCGGCCATCGCCTGCCGCAATCTCTGTTCCGCCATCTTGAGGGCGGGTCTCTTCAAGTCCGGGCGCTCAATCGCGAGCGTCATGTTCCGTTCCGCCGATTCCAGGAACGTCCAGCGAGTGATCTTGGCGCGGTCGCCAAACTCCACCTCGATCAGCTCGCACATCCGTTCTTCTCCTGCGCCGCCACCGGTCCGGTGCGGCCCGCTGCGGTGACCAAGTGATGTCACTGTCAGGGGCCGAATGCATGCCGACCGACCGGCAACTTTTCGTAAGGCGTCTAGCCGATGGGCTGTCGCTGTTTGTGACCCGCAAGCACGGAACGGCGAAGGACGCCGCCCGGGCCTACGGGATCGACCCGAGTACCGCGGAAAACATGCGGAAGGGTCACCTGTCCGTTCCAACCCTGGAGAAGGTCGCCAGAGCCGAAGGCTGGGCTCTGTGGGCCGCGCTGGGCGAGGAGCTGCTCGGACAGTCCTACCACGACCATCTGCACGACATCATCGAGAGAGAATCCCATGCCCAGAGAGCAAGGGAGGCGTACCGCGATAACGTGGTCCGCCTGGAGGAGCGCGCCCGCGAGTTGGGTGCTGCTCTACATCGGCAAGGCGCTTAGCCGGATCGGCTTCGGCGTCGAGAAGGCTGGCGGCCGGATCATCGCGTTCGCCGTCCGCCGGTTGGAGCGCAAGGCCCAGCGGCAGGGTGGTCACAGATGACCCCTGCCGCCCAAGACGCCGCCCGCGATCTCCTGGCCCGCGTCCAGGACATGCAGGCCCAGTACGCCGACGACAAGATCGCCCCGTTCAGCCGAGCGCGCGCCCGAGACCGGGCATTCGCGGCGGCCGGCCGGTTCGAAGCGGCACTGTCCAAGCCGATCAGCGAGGCCGTCCAGCCTTGGACACCCTGGAACCAGAAGGGAGCGAAGTGATGTGCGACTTCAAGCCGGGGGATGAGGTGGTGTGCGTGGATGCGGTGCCGCGCGATGCCCGACCCTTGGAGCTCGTTGAAGGCCGGGTCTATGTCGTCTCTGAGGTCTTCCTGTGGTTTGGCGGCGTCGGGGTGAATCTCGTTGGCCTTGTGGCCAACGACGCCCCAGGCTTCTGGGCTGACCGCTTCCGCAAGGCCCAGCGCCGCGAACTGAACGCCTGGCTCGAAACCGCAGTCAAGAACACCGACCACTTGGACCGCTCCCGTCCTGCCAAGAAGCGGGAGCGCGCCTGATGCTCCCGCTCTTCCTCATTTGGTGGTGCTTTGACGACCACCTAGCCGCCGCGACCGGGATGCCTGGCCTCGGGACGCTCCCCATCTGGGTCGTCCTGCTGATGAGCCTCTGCGGCTCCTCGCTCTCCTTCACCGTGAAGCGGGAGCGCGCGTGATGCTGTTCGACGGCACCATCCTCGACGCCATCACCCCTCCCAACCCTAAGCGGGAAGCGCTGCACGCTGCGTTGGCGGGGGTGCGGTCATGACTCCGCCTTCGATTGAAGACCTTCAAGCAGAAATCGCGCGTCTGCGGCAGGAGCTGGCCGGGGCCGACGCCTCCACGATCCAGCGAATGAAGATCGAGCTCCGCATTCGCCCTCAAGAGGCGGCGGTTTTTGCCTGCCTGACGGCGCGTGAGCAGATTTCGCGCTCAGCGATTTACACGAGCGCGTTCCAACGTCCGGACGGCGACGGACCGTTCGACCAGATCATCGGCGTGGTCATGTGCCGACTGAGAAAGCGCATGCATCAGATCGGGATACCTGGTGGGATAACGGCCATCTACGGCTGGGGCTACGCGCTCTCGCCATGCGCTCGTCAATGGTTCCATGAGCGGTTCGGGACGCCGGCCCCAGCAGGGGGCAGCGCATGACCCCCTGGACCCACGAGGAAGACCAAACCCTGGCCCGACTGCGGGCCGCCGGTTGGTCGGGCACCGCAATCGGTATTGAGCTCGGACGTAGTCGCAACTCGGTCATGGGCCGAGTTCAACGCCTTGGATTGAGCCGCCCCCACCAGAGAACGCGCCCGGCGGTCGAGGCTGTGCATAAGCATCCTGCTCCTCGCGGTCACCAGTGGGCCGGACTTGTTGTCGAGGCCTGGAGTGATCGTAAAGCGCGGCGGGCACGGGAGCGCGCGCTGAACGACGATCATCTTCCGGATACTGATCGTTGGGCCTCAGAGTTTGCCTATGAAACACCGCGCTCTCTTCGAGCCGCCTTGGGCGTCTTGGCCGGACGTCTAGACGACCCTGACCTATTCCGACACATCGCGGCGCGACTTGATGCTATCAAGGCGAGTGATAGATGACCCCAGCAACCTTCGCGAGGCCAAGCCCGGCGACGCTGAATCGTCTTGAGAATGCTGGATGGTCCGTGTGCGCGGGCCATCTATTCAACCTCCGCACGCGCGAAGCCTCGTTTCTGAAGTGGATGGTCGTCGACGGCCCGGGGCGGTTCTGGTCGGTCGGTTTGTTGGACGAGCCTGCGGCTGATTGTGCGCGCACGCGGCGGAGCGACGACGCCCGCCGCCGCATCGCCGTTCACATGGCCAGGATTCGCACGGCCTTACGCGATGTCGGATTTCCGCCAGAGGTCGTCGAGAACGATCCGGAGGCCGGCTACGCCGTTCCGGCCCGGTTCGCTCGGCAGATCAGAGCCATGGTCGAGGGCGGCTGATGTACGTCTCCGCCGACACCATGGCGCTGCTCGTGGGGATGGGCGTGACTGGCGACAAGCTGGTGGAGCTGTTCCGCGCCTTGGAACGGGATGCGCAGTTCGTCGCGCCCGTCCCGTCCGAGCGAGACGAGCAGGCTGAACGGCGGCGCGCGGCAGACCGTGAACGGTATCACGCACGGAAACTCCGCAGAAACTCCGCAGAAACTCCGCAGAGCGGCCCTCCTCCCCCTCGCCCCTTC
>NZ_JBNFOJ010000120.1:0-8590 GCF_057364705.1 Brevundimonas sp. CURTG3B2_SDJG | reverse complement strand
CGGCGGGGCCTCCGCCCAGCTGGCCGCCCGGCCGGTGGCGGCGCCCGCCTTGCCCGATCCCCAGTCGTTCGAGGCGGTGGTCGCCCTGATCGGCGAGAAGCGCGAGGTCGGGCTGCAGATGGACGTGCAGCGCTATGTTCGCCCCGTGGCCTTCAAGCCCGGCGCGATCACCTATGAAAGCGTGGAGGGCGCACCGGTCGATCTGGCTCGGCGGCTGGCGTCGCGGCTCAAGGACTGGACCGGCCGCACCTGGCTGATCGCCGCCAACGGCCAGGGCGGCGGCGAGACGATGATCGAGATCGACCGCCGCAAGCGCGCCGAGGAGCGCGCCGAGGTCGAGGCCGATCCCTTCGTCAAGGCCGTGCTCGAAGCCTTCCCCGGCGCCAAGCTGGGCGAGATCCGCACCCTCGCCGCGCCGGTGGATCTGCCCGCCATTCCCGATGAGGCGGACGAGGATCAGTAGGGCGGGCGTTCGGCGCGGCGACCTGACGGAATCCGACGTGCCGGCCCGCGGCGATTGCCCTGGGCGCCGTCAAGCCTGACATAGTCGCCTTCCAAGGAAGGGGATGCCGATGACCGCGAACCGCTCCGCCCTGGCCGCTCTGGCGACCGCAATCGTCGTGCTGGCGGCCCCGGCGGCCCTCGCCCAGGAAGCGCCGCCTCCTGGCCAAGATGTTCCGGGCGCCACGGCGCCGGTCACCGTCGAGTGGGTGTCCAGCTTCATCGCCTCGGTGACGAACGAGTTCGACACCATGATGGAGCAGTATGGGCTGCAGAGTCCCGGGGTCGAGTTGGGCCTGACGCCCGAGATCGTGGCGGCGTCGCTTCCTGTCGGCGGAACCGCCGACGACGTCGGCTTCCTGCACATGGACGCCTCATTCATGTTCCGGGACGAGAAGACGGCCACCGCCCCGCCGGAGAACCCGCAGGACTATGTCCTGCTGACCGAACCCCAAGGCTGTCTTCCCGGCGGGAACGGCGAGATCATCCACTTCCGGACCATGGCCGTCGACGAAGCTTTGGGCCATCTGTGCGTGGTCACCGTCGAAGACGGCGCGGGCGTCTGGGGGTTGCGGGGACGCAGCCTGGCGGTCGCGGGCGACCTTCGCGTGCTGGTCACCTACGACCTGGCGCTCCAGATCGACGGGCGTCCCGAGCGGGCCCGCGAGCTTGGGGAGACCACCCGGGAAGGCGCGATCCAGGTCTCCACGGTGCTGGCGGACTACACCCTGGCCGCGGCGGCGGTCGGCCAGAACCGGACGACCGACGATCCCGTCGAGATGGTGCGGCGGATGGGCGACGTGCTCGAGCGGATGGTCGCCGTCGCCGTCCCCTACACGTCGAACCAGCCTACAGAATAGCCGCCGCGTCCTCGAAGCTCAGGCGCGGCGAGCGCGGCCACAGGTTCTCGTCCGAGCCGTAGCCCAGGTTGACGATGAAGTTGGGCTCCACGTTCGAGCCGGGGAAGAACTCCGCCTTCACCCCGGCGGGATCGAAGCCCGACATCGGACCGACGTCCAGGCCCAGGGCGCGGGCCGCCATCAGGAAGTAGCCGCCCTGGAGCGAAGCGTTGCGGAAGGCGCTCTCGCGCCGATGGCCCTCGTCGGCGAACCAGTCCCGGGCGTTCGGGGCGTGCGGGAACAGTTCGGGCAGGCGGTCGTGGAAGTCGATGTCCTGGCCGATGATGACGTTGACCGGCGCCTGCAGGGTCTTCTCCCGGTTGCCGTCGGCCATGTGGGGAGCCAGCCTCGCCTTGGCCTCGGGCGAGGTCAGGAACAGGAATCGGGCGGGCGTGCCGTTCAGCGCCGTCGGCCCGAATTTGGTCAGGTCGTAGAGCCGGCGCAGCAGGCCGTCCTCGACCGGCCGATCGGTCCAGGCGTTGCGGGTGCGCGCCTCGGTGAACAGCTGGGCCAGCGCCGATTCGGACAGCGGGCGGTCGCGGGTGGGCAGCGAGTCGAAAGCCATTGGTGGAACCCTCCGGGTGAGTAATTGCAACTGGTGTGGATACTAAATAGGCGCGCGCCGACCTTGCCAAGAGGTTTCGTCACAAAAACTGTTACGGATTGCCCGAGGCCCTCGCGCGACAGGTCGTGAAAGCCCTGTCGCCGGGCGCGGATCGGCCCTATCTAGGGGCCATGAAAGATCTCAACGCCCTGATGCAACAGGCCCAGGCGATGCAGCAACGACTGCAGGACGCCCAGGCCAAGATGGCTGAAACCACCGCTTCCGGCACGTCCGGCGGCGGCCTCGTCGCGATCGCCCTGAAGGGGCCGGGCGAGGTTACGGCCGTGACCATCGACGACAGCCTGATGGTCCCCGGCGAGGGCGAGATCCTGGCCGACCTGATCGTGGCCGCCCACGCCGACGCCAAGCGCAAGCTCGACGAGGTCAACGCCGCCCTGATGCGCGAGGCGGCCGGTCCCATGGCGGGGATGAACATCCCCGGCATGCCCAAGCTTTTCTGAAGCCGTCGGTGCGGATCCTTCTGGCGGTCTTGGCTTTTCTGGTCGCGCCCGGTGCGGTGTGGGCTCAACATTCGCCGTCTTTGCCGTCCGCCCTGGCTCAGGAGGCGCACGAGTATGAGCGCGCCCAGATCGAAGGCGACCGTGTGGCGCTGGAGCGCTTGATCGCGGACGACTACGTCCTGGTCGGCGGCGACGGTTCCCGGGTCGGAAAGGCCGCCCACATCGCCGAATTCACCTCGCCCAAGCTCGACCTTCAGCCCGTCGTGGTCCGCGAGCCGGTCGAGCACGTCTGGTCCGGCGGGGCGGCGCTGGGGGGAACCGTGGACGTCGTCGGGACCTTCGACGGAACGCCCTTCCGCCAGACCCTGCGCTACATCGACGTCTGGGCCCTGCGCGACGGCCAGTGGCGCGTCGTCTACGGCCAGGCCACTCGCGTTCCGGCGGCGGAGTAGCATGGCCGCCTCCGCCGGACCCGAGATCGAACGCCTGATCGGCCTGCTGGCCAAGCTGCCGGGCATGGGGCCTCGCTCGGCCCGGCGCGCGGCCCTGGCCTTGCTGAAGAAGCGCGAGCAGCTGCTCGTTCCGCTGGCGGCCTCGCTGGCCGAGACGGCTGAAAAGGTCGCCTCGTGCAGCGTCTGCGGCGCGCCGGACACCCGCGATCCCTGCTCGATCTGCTCGGACGGGTCGCGCGACAACGGCCTGATCTGCGTGGTGGAGGAGGCGGGCGCGCTGTGGGCCATGGAGCGCTCGGGCGCCTTCCGTGGCAAGTATCACGTGCTGGGCGGCCTGCTGTCGGCGCTGGACGGGATCGGCCCGGACGCCCTGCGTATCGCCGAACTGGTCGGACGCGTCCGGGGCGGCGACGCCCGCGAGGTGGTCCTGGCCCTGCCGGCCACCGTCGACGGCCAGACCACCGCCCACTACATCGCAGAGCGCCTGGCGGGTTCGGGCGTCGAGATCACCTCCCTGGCGCGCGGGGTTCCCGTGGGCGGCGAGCTGGACTGGCTGGACGACGGCACCATCGTCCAGGCGCTGAGGGCGCGGCGCCCGGCGTGAGGTCGATCCGACCAAGACATTTCCTGCGCGACATCCGCGACAATCGCATCGGCGACATCCCAGACACCGGCGACAAGCGCGACATCGCGCCTTGATCGCCTCCGTGCGTGGCGCTCGCCCCCGACTCCCGCTATGGAACGGAGCATGAACGCTTCACTCGTCGCCTTCCTCGCCGCTTCGGTCGTCGCCCTGGTCGCCCTGGCCTGGGCCCTGATGGAACGCCGCCGCGCCGCCGCCGCCGAGACGCGGGCGTGGGAGCTGCGGGAGCGCCATGCGGAGACGGAGGCCCATCTTCGCATCGCTCAGGACTCGGCCGCGGCCAACGCCGAACTGCTGCGCGCCCAGGCGGCCCAGTCCGCCGGCGCGGTGGCCGAGGAGTTGCTGAAACGCACCGACGAGACCTTCCGCAACCGGGAGCTCATGGCCCAGCAGCGGATGGACGCCCAGCTGAAACCCGTCGCCGAGACCCTGGCCAAATTCCAGGAGCAGGTCGTCGCGCTGGAGAAGGCCCGCGCCGAGGAGACCGGAGGGCTCAAGGAGCAGCTGACCCTGCTGATGACCGCCTCGACCGCCACCCGCGACGAGGCGCGCCGGCTGACCGAGGCCCTGCGCGGCAACACCGGTCGGCGGGGCCGCTGGGGCGAGCAGACCTGCCGCAACGTGCTGGAGGCCGCCGGCATGGCCGGCCGCTTCGACTTCGAGGAGCAGTCGTCCTACGCCGACGAAGAAGGCCGCCAGAAGCGGCCCGACTTCATCGTCCGCCTGCCGGGCGGCGGCATGTTCGTCATCGACGCCAAGGTCCCGCTGGCTTTCGACGAGGCGGCCGACCAGGGCGACGAGGACGCCCGCGCCCAGGCCCGATCGATACGCATCGCCGCCAGCTTGAAGACTCACATGCGGCAGCTGGCGTCCAAGGCCTATCAGGACCAGTTCAAGCCCAGCCCCGATTTCGTGGCGATGTTCGTGCCGGGCGACGCCTTCCTGGCCGCGGCCCTGGATCACGAACCCGAGTTGATGACCCAGGCGATGGCCTCGCGGGTGGTGATCGTCACTCCGACGACCCTGTTCGCCCTGTGCAAGGCCGTCGCCTACGGCTGGCGGGCCGAGGAGCAGGCCCGCAACGCCGAGGACGTCGCCAAGCTGGGCAAGGAGCTCTACAAGCGCCTGTCGGTCATGGGCGGCCACGCCGCCTCCGTGGGCAAGGCGCTGGAGGCCGCGGTCGGCCGCTACAACCAGTTCGTCGGGTCGCTGGAGAGCCAGGTCATGGTTTCGGCTCGCCGTTTCGAGGACCTGCATGTCGACCACGAGGGCAAGGAGCTGCCGGAACTGGCGCCGGTCGAGCAGTCGCCGCGCGCGCTGAGCCGGCCTGAGTTGACCCAGGCGCCCAAGCTGAAACTCGCTGACGGCGGCTGAGACCGTCTCCGGGCTTTGACAAGCGTGCTTGACAGATTGTCGAGTCCTTGTAAAACATCCTTGTCAAACAGACAGGGGAGCTTGTCATGCCGTCCGTCAAACCGATCATCCCCTCTCGAGGGCCTGGCGCGTTCGCCGTCCGCATGGGCGTGGCGGGCCTGGTCGGCCTTGTGGCCGGGATCGGCGGCGGGATTTTCGGCGACTGGCCCGGACCGCTGGGTCTGGCGCTGACCGTCCTTGTCAGCGTCCTGGCCATGGGCGGCTGCCTTCTGATCTGCCTGTGGTGGTGGCGGGGCATCGACGAGGCCGCGCGCGAGGCCCACAAATGGGCGTGGTGGTGGGGCGGCTGCACCGGCATGGCGGTCGGCGGCGCGATCCTTCTGGCCGTCCTGGCCCGGGAGCAGGAGCACGTCGACACCCTCAGCGGCAATGAGCTCCTGGCCGCCGGCCTGGCCCTGATGATGACCTGCCAGATCGTCGGCTACGGCGTCGCCTGGCTAGTCTGGTGGGCGCAACGGCGGTGAGGGCCCTGTCATGAACAACCGCCTCAAGGTTCTTCGCGCCGAGCGCAACTGGAGCCAGGCTGACCTGGCCGAGGCCCTGGGGGTCTCACGCCAGACCGTCAACGCCCTGGAGACGGGCCGATACGACCCGTCCCTGCCGCTGGCCTTCAAGATCGCCCGCGTCTTCGGGCAACCCATCGAATCCATCTTCTCGGAATAGGAGACGCCATGTCCGGTCCACGCCCCGCGTCCTGGCCCGCCCACGCGGCCCGCCAGACGATCCGGTTGCTCGCCATCGGCGCCGTCGCCGGCGTGCTCGGCTATTTCGCGGGTCAGGCCCTGTACGGCTGGTTCCCCGATCTGGGTGCGGGTCTGCCCGAGCCACGCTGGTCCGACGTTGCGGCGGCGATCCTGGCCATGGCCATGGTCGCGGTCGCCCTCGGAACCGCCGTCGCCGCGCTCCGCCCGGCGACCTGGGCCGCATTCTGAAACTGGACGGCCCCGCGGGCGCCGGCGAACTGCGGGACGCGCGGACCCAGGCCGCCGTCGTGGTGCTGTCCGGCGTCCTGATGATCTTGCCGCCGATGCTGGCCGCGACCGCCGCGCCCGCGACCTTCTCCATCGCTGCGATCCTGCTGCTGCTGATCCTGCACGCCGCCCTGAATCTGAAGCTCTACCGTTCTGTTGACGAACTCTACCGCCGCATCGTGATGGAAAGTGGGGCGCTGACCTTCTGGATCGGTTCCACCGCGCTGTTCGCCTGCGCCGTCGCCGAACGCCTCAACCTGGCTCCGCCGCTAACCGGCTGGGACATCTACGTCGTCCTGATGGGCGCCTATCTGGTCGTCTCCATGGTCGTCACGATCCGCCGCGGCCTCGCCTGATCCCGTTCCTCCCGTCCTCCCTGTCCTCCAGGAGCCCCGCATGACGCTCGCCCAACGCCTGAAATCCTCCGCCGCCGCCGCCGGCCGCGGCTTGTTCGGAATCGCTCTCGGTCTCGGCCTGGCCGGAGCCATCGCCTTCCAGGCGGCCCCCAGTTTCGCCCAGGCGGTCGCCGCGCCAGCCCGCGCCAGCCGGGCCCGCCTCAGGCCCAAGGCGTCGGGCCGGCGCTGTGGGTGATCCGCGACGCGGATTCCACCATCTACCTGTTCGGCACGGTCCACGTTCTGCGTCCGACCACGGCCTGGGCCTCGCCCCGCGTCGACCGCGCCTTCGACAGCGCCGATCAGATCTGGTTCGAGATCTCCAACCCGGACGATCAGGCGGCGATGATGCCCCTGGTGATGCAGCACGGCTTCTCACCCGACCGCCCTCTCTCCAGCCTGCTGACGCCCGATGAGACCGTCGATCTGCGGGCGGCCGCGGCGTCCATGAGCATTCCGGCCGACCGCCTGGACACCTTCCGTCCCTGGCTCGCCGCCCTGACCCTGGCGATCGCGCCGGTCGTCAAGGCGGGCTACGATCCGCAGTCCGGCGTCGAACTGGTGCTGAAGGCCCGGGCCCAGGCCGCCGGCAAGCCGATCCACGGCTTCGAGACCCTGGACCAGCAGGTCGGCATCATCGCCGGCCTGCCCGAAGCCGATCAGTTGGCCTTCCTGCGCAGCACGTTGAAGATGTTCGACAACGCCACTGTCGAACTGGACCGCCTGGTCGGCGCCTGGGCGATCGGCGACGTGGCCGCCATCGAGCGGTACGGGGTCCAGGATTTCCGCGAGGAGAGCGAAGAGGTCTACCAGGCCATGCTGGTGCGCCGGAACACGGACTGGGCCGGCCAGATCCAGACGCTGCTGGAAGGCTCTGGAACGGTGTTCGTCGCCGTCGGCGCCGCCCACCTGGCGGGCGACGACAGCGTGCAGCGCATCCTGGAAAGCCGGGGGGTGGAGGTCGAGGTCGCCCCCTGAGGGGCGACTGGAGCGGGCAGCGGGAATCGAACCCGCACGAAAAGCTTGGGAAGCTTTCAGGCTACCACTACATCATGCCCGCGGAGCCGATCGCACCTGTAGGCGGATCGGTCGACATCATCAAGGCGGGGCGGGTCTCGGAAAGGGGTCGGCCCATCGGCTTTTCGGGCGTCGCCTCAGTCCGCCCTGTGGACGATCACGCCGTCCACGACGGTCAGGACGGCGCGGCCCCTGGGGATGTCGGCGACGGGCGCGGTCATCAGATCCACGCTGAAGGCGGTCAGGTCGGCGCGCTTGCCGACCTCGATGGTCCCCAGTTCGGCCTCGCGGAAGCTGGCGTAGGCCGGCCATAGGGTGAACATCTTCAGCGCCGTCGCGCGGTCCACGGCTTCGTTCGGCCGCCAGTTCGGACCCTGGAAGCCGTCCAGGTCGCGGCGGGCGACGGCGGCGTAGAACTCGATCACCGGCGAGCCGCGCTCGACAGGGGCGTCCGAGCCCCCCACCACGATGACGCCCCGGTCGACCAGGCTATGCCAGGCGTAGGCGCCGTCCAGGCGGGCGTCGCCCAGTCGGGCGGGTGCGAAATGCAGGTCGCCGATGGCGTGGCTGGGTTGCATCGAGGCGATGATCGGCAGGTCGTGGAACCAGTGATAGTCGGACGGCCGCACGATCTGGGCGTGCTCGATCCGCCAGCGGACGTCGGCGCCGTTCGGGCGCTCGGATGGCGGCACGGCCCGAAGGGCCCGGGTGTACCAGGCGGCGACCTCGGCGTTTCCCCTGTCGCCGATCGCATGGGTGGCGATCTGAATCCCCGAGCGCAGCGCCGCCTCGTAGATCGGGACGGCCTCTTCCGCCGTGGCCTGCATCAGCCCCGTCGTGCCCGGCTGGTCGGCGTAGGGCTCGAACAGGGCCGCGCCGCGCGAGCCCAGGGCGCCGTCGGCGTAGTATTTGACCGCTCGGGTGACGATGCGGCCGTCGGCGACACTGCGCGGACCTGAGGCGAAAAGCGCGCGGGCCCCGTCCGGAGTGACGCTGTTGTAGACCCGCAAGGGCGCCTCCCCGTCGCGGGCCATGTCCTCGAGCAGGGGCACGTCCTTCCAGGGCGCGCTCATGAAGTGGACGCCGGTCCAGCCGTAGGCGGCCTCGACCCGGAAGCCGGCGCGATAGGCGTCCGCGCGTCGCCGCCGGGTCGGCCTGGGGCTGCAGGCCGGCGATCAGCTGTTCGGCGGCGTCGACGAACAGGCCGGTGGGG
>NZ_JBNFOJ010000119.1:0-8609 GCF_057364705.1 Brevundimonas sp. CURTG3B2_SDJG | reverse complement strand
CGCCGGGCGCCCCAGCCGCGCCGCGTCGCCCTGGTCCAGGCCAATCCCGACGATCGCCCCGCGCCGCAGGGCGCCCGCCGCTATTCGGTGCACCGTCAGAACGGCCAGGCTCCGGACGCCCTGACCCTGCCCGAACCGACCTATGTCGACGCCCTGGCCGTCACCATGACCGAGACCCCGGCCTCGCAGGACCTGGCTCAGCCCGACGCTGGGCCGACCCTGATCCGCGACGCCCAGGGCCGCATCCGCCAGCAGCCCGCTGCGCCTGAAGGGGACTATCAGTGAGCGACGTCGCCGTGTCGCGCCTGCCCGACCTGATCGCCCTGGCCGAGGAAGGCTCCAGCGAGAAGCGCCGCGCCCTGCTGCGCGAACTGACCGAGCATTTCTTCGGCGCCCCTGCCCGCTCGGCGACCGAGGATGCGCTGTACGGCGCCGTCATGGCCCGGCTGGCCGACGACATGGAGACCGCGGTGCGCGCCGAGCTCTCGGCCCGTTTCGCCGACACGCCGGACGCCCCGCACAGCCTGATCCGCCGCCTGGCCAACGACGAGGCCGCGGTCGCCGGCGCCGTTCTGGCGCATTCGCCGGTGCTCACCGACGAAGACCTGCTGGGCGTGGTCCGCAACCATGGCCAGGACCACCTGCGCGCCGTCTCGGCGCGTCACTCGGTGTCCGAGGCGGTGTCGGACGTCATCGTCGAGCGCGGTGACGACGAGACCCTGGGAACCTTGCTGCGCAATGACGGCGCCCGACTGTCCCGCAAAGCCTCCGAGGCCGCCGTCGAGCGCGCCAAGGTCAATCCGTCCCTGCACGAGGCCACGGTGGCGCGGGCCAGCCTGCCCCCGGACCTGCTGAACGACATGTATTTCCTGGTCGAGGCCCGGCTGCGGACCCAGATCCTGGAGCAGAACGCGCGCATGGATCCAGCCCTGCTGGACGCCGCCCTGGCCGCCGGCCGCGCCCGGGTCGCCACCGACGACGGCGCCCTGCCCGCCGACTACGCCAAATGCCTGGCCTATGTCGAAGAGCTGAAGGCCGCCGGCCAGCTGACGCCCCAGATGCTGGCGCGCTTCCTGCGCTCGGGCGGCCGCACGTCCTTCCTGATCGCCCTGGCCCAGCTGGCGGACATCGACTTCCACACCGCCCGCCAGATCATCGAGCGGCGCGAGCTGGACGCCCTGGCGGTTGTCTGCAAGGCCGCCGACCTGGATCGGGCGCTGTTCCTGACCTACGCCGTGGTCCTGCTCAACGACGACGGCGACGCCATGGCCAAGGCCCACTCCTACGCCCGCATGTACGCCGAGCTGAGCCGCGAGGCCGCCCTGCGCACCCTGCGCTTCTGGCGCATGCGCCGCGGAGCCCAGGCGGCCTAGACCGGCGCGACTAGTGATTAGCGGCTAGGGGTTAGTGGACCGCGCCGCCCCGACCGCGCGAAACGCCGCCGCCAGCCGCGTCAGCCATTAATCGCTAGTCACTTCCCAAACGCAAAAACGCCCGCCGGATCATTCCGGCGGGCATTTCGTTCCATCCTCGCGGAGGACTACTTCTTGGAGCGCGTGGCGCGGGCCGGTTTGCGGCCGCCCTGGCCCAGGCCCATCTGCTTGGCCAGGTCCGAACGCGCCTTGGCGTAGTTCGGGGCGACCATCGGATAGTCTTTCGGCAGGCCCCACTTGGCGCGGTATTCTTCGGGGCTCATGTTGTACTTGGTGCGCAGGTGCCGTTTCAGCGACTTGAACTTGCGGCCGTCTTCCAAGCAGATCAGGTAGTCGGGCGTGATCGACTTGCGGACCGGTACGGCGGGCTCGCGGGGCTCGGGCTCGGGCTCGACGGCGCCCGTCGAGACCTGCGACAGCGCCGCGTGAATGCTCGAGATCAGGGCCGGCACTTCGGCCGCCTGGACATTGTTGTTGCCGACGTAGGCCGACACGATGTCGGCGGTCATTTCGAGCAGTTGCGAATTCTCTTCCATCGGCGCCTCACCCGTTGACTTGAAAATGATTCGACCGATCAACCCCGACCCGCCGCTGAAGGCGTCAATAGAGTTCTTCGCAGACGAACGCAATGGCGGGGAAGTACCCGTCTAGATCAGAACAGACCGAGAGTCTGTTCATCGAACCTTCTAGCGGCCGAAGTTCTCCGCCAGGGCCAGCATCGCCGCGCGTTCCGGCGCCGAGTAGTCGTCCAAGGCGTCTTCCTCGCCGTCCCGGATGGCCCTCAGCAGAGCGGGCGTCAGCGCTGACGACAAAGACCAGTTCCAGTAACGCAGGACCGTCTGGGCCCGATCGACCGCCAGCATCTCATAGGTGACCTGCACCCGCTCCCAGACCGGATCTGGGCTCCCGTCGGCGGTGGTCTCCGGCCGGCGCATCGACCGCCACAACCCCGCCAGATCGCCGCGCGACAGGCCCGTCGCCTTGCAAAGGATCGCCAGGGGTTCGCCGCCCGGATCGCCCAGGATCTTGGCGCCGGTGATCGGCTTGACGCCGGACAGATAGGCGATCTCGGTGGCGATTTCGCGGGTCAGGCCGTTCTGGGCGGCGGCGGCCGCGGCCTGCTCCAGCCCGCCATAGGGGCTCTTGGCGATCGCCGCGCGGTTCCGCTGGCGGCGTTCGATGAACTGCAGGGCCTTGCGTGAGACCGGATCCTGCCAGCCCTCCTCGGCCGCCATCGGAAAGACGTCCTCGGCGACCTCCTGCATGACCTCGCGCGACACCGCGAAGCGCTGAAGGATGGTCCGGCGCTCGTCCGGGCTGCACCACCAGAACATCACATAGGCCCCGGACGGCCGCAGCTCGGGCCGCTTCAGCAGGTGCTGGCACAGCCCCCGTTCGATCCGGCTCAGGCTGACCACGCCCTCGACCGCCACCTGGCTGAGGCGGGCGGTGGTGTTGCGCAGCACCGCCTCGATCACATGGCCCTCGCCGAAGGACAGCAGGGTCTCGCTGGCCACCTCGGAAAGGCCGCGGCGGCCCGCCATCAGGAAGCGGTGCTCGGCGGTCGCATCGCGGGCGCAGGCGACCAGGTCGGCGTCCGACAGCGAGGCGCACTGTTCGATCAGCAGGCCGGCGATGTCGGGCTCGTCGCGCAGCAGCATCCGGGCCAGGGCGTTAGGCAGCTCCGCCAAGGGCGCCAATCGCGCCGCCACCCTCCGGCGGTCTTCGGCGGAGGCCAGCCGCAGCATCTCCACCAGCAGGTCGCCCGTCACCGCGCGCTCGAAGGCGTTGATCCGGCTGGCGGGCAGCGACACCACGTCGGCCAGCCGCTTCAGCAGCGCATGCCGCGCGCGGAAGCTCTCCGCGGGCGCGGCCTCCTCCGACGTGAGAGCGGGTTCCGACATATCCCGCCCACGCTACAACCGGCGCGGTTAACCGGCTGTGACGGTCGGTCGAGCCCGGTCGGTCGTCAGGCGCCCAGCAGGGCCAGCAGTTCCGCCTCGGACAGGTTGGGATCGGCCAGCGGATTAGCGCTGACCTGGCGGTACCAATCGGGGGAGACCTGGGGGCGAGGACGCGAAAAGCGTATCCAGTCAGCCTCCAGGATCATGTCGACGGGGGCCTCGCGATCGACTTCACGGTTGATGATCTCGGGGTTCTCCGGCCCGGGCGGGACGGCGTCGCTCGTGGTGTAGGCGATCAGCCCGACCTGCATCGTCGGATTGTTCTCCATCCGGTAGAAGCGGTCCCTCACGCGCCATGCGGCCTCGCCCTCGGGCCGGGCCAGGGCGATCAGGACCATACCCACGCGCACTAGCCGCAACTCCACCCAGCCTATCTCGAACGGCCTCAGCTTCAGCGAGGAATAGCTGTTGTAGGTCCCCTTGGTCTCGGTCATCGGCTCGCCGGCGACATGACCGACGCCGGTGGTGATGAAGTGCCAGTTCTCGGCGCGCGGCGCCCATTGGGCCGCGCCGAGCCGGTTGGGGACCCGAGCCATCAGTCCGCCCAGCGACCAGGTGCCGCCCGGGATGTCGCCGTCGCGCCCGCGCACCCGGACCCGCGCCCGGACGTCGAAGTCGCCCCGCACCTCGCGGAACAGGAAGGGGGCGTTCAGATCCCGCACCCAGGCGGAATGATAGGGCTCCAGGTGCAGCGCGCCCGGCGTCGTCCCGCCGACGTCCAGCGCCTTGATCTTGTCCGGCCAGCCGTAGACCTGGTCGAAGCGCGTCCAGCCGACCAGCTCGCCCCCGTCGAACTCGTCGGACAGGGCCGTCAGGTCGTCTTGAGCGGCGGTGGGCGAGGCGGCCAGCAGGCTGACGGCGGCGAGAAGGGCGCGCATGACGGCTCCGGCGTCGGTTCGAAAACGCCAGTCGGCCGCAGGCGGCGACGCCTGTAAAGTTAAGCTTCGGTCAGGTCCGCCCGGGACCTCCGCGCCTACAAGCCTTCGAACAGCGCGGTGGACAGGTAGCGCTCGGCGAAGCTGGGAATGATGGCGACGATGGTCTTGCCCGCGTTCTCCGGGCGCTCGGCCAGGCGGAAGGCGGCGACCAGGGCGGCGCCCGAGGAGATGCCCACCGGAATGCCCTCGACCCGCGCGGCCTTGCGCGCCATGTCGAAGGCCTCGTCGTTGGAGACCTGCTCGACCCCGTCGATCACCGCCCGATCGACGATGGAGGGGACGAAGCCCGCGCCGATGCCCTGGATCTTGTGCGGCCCGGGCTCGCCGCCTGACAACACGGGGCTGGCCGAGGGCTCGACCGCGATCATGCGGACCGACGGCTTCTTCTCCTTCAGCACCTGGCCGACGCCGGTGATGGTGCCGCCGGTGCCGACGCCCGAGACCACGATGTCGACCGCGCCGCCGGTGTCGGCCCAGATCTCCTCGGCCGTCGTGACGCGGTGGATCGCCGGGTTGGCGGGATTGTCGAACTGGGCGGGGCTGACCGCGCCTGGGGTCTTGTCCAGCAGGTCCTGAGCCATGGCGATGGCCCCCTTCATGCCCTTCTCGGCGGGGGTCAACACCAGCTCGGCCCCCAACAGCGCAAGCATCTTGCGCCGCTCGATCGACATGCTCTCAGGCATCACCAGGATCAGCTTGTAGCCCTTGGCGGCGGCGACGAAGGCCAGGGCGATGCCCGTGTTGCCCGAGGTCGGCTCGATCAGGATGCTGCCGGGCCCGATCCTCCCGGCCTGCTCCAGCGCCTCGATCATGGCCACGCCGATCCGGTCCTTGACCGAGGCGATGGGGTTGAAGAACTCCAGCTTGGCCAGCACCCGGGCCGTGGGGTTCAGCTCGGCCGACAGGCGCGGCAGGCCGACCAGGGGCGTGTCGCCGATGGTGTCGATGATCGAGTCATAGACCTTGCCTCGTCCGGCCTTGAGATGGCGCGAGGCGTCGTAGGCGGCGTCGGACATGGAGAACCTCCAGCGAAAGGATCGGCGTCGATCTAGGCATGGCCGGGCGGGGACGCAAACGGAAGATGGCGGACACCGCCGGCCGATACGGGCTGTCGGGCCGACCGCGCCTTTGATAGCGTCGCCGGGAATGGGAGTGGGGCGATGACGGATACGACGCCGGTCGATCAGGCGCAGCGCATCGGCGAGGTGGACATCATCCGGGGTTTCGCCCTGTTCGGCGTGCTTTGGATGAACGTCTTCGGCCTGGGCGGCTTCCTGGTCCCGGCGGAGAAGATCCACGGCTTGACGGATTTCAAGGTGCTGGAGGACGTGGTCCGCTTCACCTCCAACCTGGTCATGCATGGCAAGGCCCAGGCGCTGTTCTCCCTGCTCTTCGGCTTCGGCTTCGCGGTGATGATGGACCGCATCGGCGCCCGGGGCGGGAACGGGACGGTGATCTACCTGCGACGCCTGACCATCCTGCTCATCGTCGGGATCGCCCACACCGCCCTGATCTGGATGGGGGACATCCTGAACGCCTACGCCGCGATGGGTTTTCTGCTGCTGCTCACGCGGCGCTGGCCCAAGGCGTGGCTGCTGGGCGTGGGCCTGGGCTTCGCCGTGTTCAGCACCATCGCCGTCATGGTCTACTATCAAGTCACCGCCCCCGTTGGCCCGCCGCCCTTCGTGACAGCCATGGAGGCGGGCGCCGCCGCGCGCTGGCCCATCGTCATGGGCGACGACTATCCCGCCTTCGTCGTGGCGATGTTCAAGGGCCTGTTCGTGGAGTTCTATGGCCAGCCGATCGCCCTGGCCTATTTCGGCTGGATCCTGGGCCGGTTCATGATCGGCAGCTGGATCTTCCGCCAAGGCTGGCTGCAAGCGCCCGAGCGACATCTGACGGGGTTCGCGATCGTGGCCGCGACCTTTATCCCCGCGGGCCTGATCATGGCCGTGCTCCGACACCTGATGAAGGCGCTTGAGCTCAAGCCGCTGGACTGGGCCCAACCGATCTTCCGCGGTCTGGGACCGGTCTCCGACCTGGTCATCGCGGTGGGCTACGGCGCCCTGATCGTCATCCTGTGCCGGGTCCCCGCGATCCGTCGCGCGCTGTCGGGCCTGGGCGCGGCGGGGCAGATGGCGCTGACCAACTACCTGACGCAGAGCCTGGCCTATTTCCTGATCCTGTACGGCTTCGGCCTGGGCCTGCTGCCCTGGATGGGGCCGACGCTCAGCCTGGTCTTCACGGTCGTGGTGTTCGCGCTGCAGGTCCTGTTCAGCCGGTGGTGGCTGGCGCGCTACCGCTTCGGGCCGGCCGAATGGCTGTGGCGCTGGGCGACCTATGGCGCCCGGCCCGCCCTGAAGCGCGCCTAGTCGGCGATCCGGCGGCGGGCGGGGTCGAAGCCGACCACCTCGCGGATGGTGATCATGCTCTTGAAGGCCCGGACATGGGCCTCCGTCGTCATCTCGCGCTGGCAGAAGGCCTCGTATTCAGCCATCGACCGGACCGCGACGGTCAGCAGGAAGTCGGTCTCGCCGGTCACGTCCCACGCGCCCTCCACCTCGGGACTGCGGATCATGGCGTCCTTGAAGGCGTCGGTGTGGGCCCGGACCTGGGTGTCCATCTCGACCAGGACATGCAGCAGTATGCGCGGCTCGACCCGGGCGGGATCGACCACGGCGACATCGGCGACGATCACGCCCTCGGCCCGCAGGCGCCGAAGCCGGCGCAACACCGCCGATTCCGACAGACCCACCGCCTCGGCGGTGACCCGCGCGGGCTCCAAGTTGTTGCGCCGGACCCGCTCGAGCAGCCGGCGGTCAAAAGCATCCAATTTGACGAATTCCGTCATGTATCGGCCTTTCATGATGATTTCAGGCGCACCGGAGCCTGAAATCGCCGGGAAGCGCAACGCTGACTTCTCTATGCTTTTCTGATGTCCTCCACCTTCGCGCACCGCACTCTGAACTCTCCCACCCTAACCCCCTACCTAGCCCTGTTGGCCGGCATGATCTCGCTGGCGGTGGGCACCTCCTTCGCTAAGTCGCTGTTCCCGATCGTCGGCGCGGAGGGGACGTCAGCGCTGCGCGTCGGCCTGTCGGCGCTGGTGCTGGTGGCGGTCTGGCGGCCGTGGCGGTTCCCGCTGACCCGCGCGAACGCCGGCGGGGTGCTGCTGTACGGCCTGGTTCTGGGGCTGATGAACCTCTGCTTCTACATGTCCCTGCGCACGATCCCCCTGGGCCTGGCGATCGCCATCGAGTTCTCGGGTCCCCTGGTTCTGGCGCTGATCCACGCGCGCCGGCTGATCCACTTCGTCTGGATCGCCTGCGCCGTCGCCGGCCTGGGCATGCTGCTGCCGATCTGGAGCGGCGTGCACGCGCTGGATCCGGTCGGCGTCGCCTTCGCCGCGGCGGCCGGCGTGTTCTGGGCCCTGTACATCGTCTTCGGCAAGCGGCTGGCGCACATGCACGCCGGCCAGTCGGTGGCGCTCGGCATGAGCACCGCCGCCCTGGTCATCCTGCCGTTCGGCGTGGCCAACGCGGGCGTGGCCCTGCTGGCGCCGTCGGTGCTGCTCTTCGGCCTGTTCGTCGCCCTGGCCTCCAGCGCCATCCCCTATTCGCTGGAGATGATCGCGCTGCGCCACATCCCCAAGCGCACCTTCGGCGTGCTGCTGTCCGGCGAGCCGGCGGTCGGCGCCGTGGCCGGCCTGGTGCTGCTGCACGAACAGCTCAGCGGCCTGCAGTGGCTGGCGATCGGCTGCATCGTCGTCGCCTCGGTCGGGGCGATCCTGACGACGGGGCGCGACACGCCAGCCGACGCCCCGGTTCCCACGGCGAACTGACCCTGACGTCGGCCGCCTTCACCGCTCGTTAACCACGATCCCGCATCCGTTGATCTCTGTTCAGGGGTCCCGTTTGCGCAATCTCGTCGCCGCCGTCGAAGCGATCGACCCTCTGGTCGTGACCGGCAAGGTCGCGGGCGTGAACGGCCTGCTGATCGAGTCCAAGGGCGGGCTGAGCCGGCTGGCCGTCGGCGCCCGGGCCGAGATCGAGCGTGGGCGGGGCCTGAACGCCCTTCCGGCCGAGGTCGTGGGCTTCCGCGACGCCAAGGCCCTGCTGATGCCGTTCGGCCCGGTCGAGGGCGTGGCCCCCGGCGCCGACATCCGCATCATCGACGCCGCCGCCATGGTGCGCCCGACAACCGCCTGGCTGGGCCGGATCATCGACGCCTTCGGCAATCCCATCGACGGCAAGGGTCCCCTGCCCCAGGGCCCC
>NZ_JBNFOJ010000118.1:0-8840 GCF_057364705.1 Brevundimonas sp. CURTG3B2_SDJG | reverse complement strand
CTTGAGCAGCGCGGCCCGTCGGGCGAAACCTCGTCCAGCAGGCTTTCCAGGGCCGGGGCGATCATGCCGGCCGCGACGGACGAGGCGTTGGCCCTCCCGGGGTCCAGCACGGTCACGGCGAGGCCTCGCGCACCGAGCTCGGCGGCCGCGCAGAGGCCCAGCACGCCGGCGCCGACGACGATCACATCAGGGGAGGTCACGGCGGGTCTATTCGACCCGCCGCTTGTTTTTGGCAAGACGCGCTAACGCTCGGCTCGCGGAGCCTCGCTGCTTGAGCGCGAGACCGAGCCAGGTTCGCCTACTCGGCTGCGATGGCGGCGGCGCGGTGAGCGTCGATGCGGGCGGTGAGGGCCGCGTGCTGGTCCCACAGGGCCTTGGGCAGGCGGTCGCCGAACTTCTCGTAGAAGGCGGGGATCAGCGCGGCTTCCTCGGCCCAGACTTCGGCGTCGACGTCCAGCAAGGTGGCCAGGTCGGCGTCGGTCAGGTCCAGGCCCGACAGGTCCAGCGCCTCGGCCGACGGCACGCGGCCGACCGGGGTGTCGACCGCCGTCGCCTCGCCGTCCAGGCGCTCGGCGATCCACTTCAGGACGCGGGCGTTGTCGCCGAAGCCCGGCCAGACGAACTTGCCCTCTTCGTTCTTGCGGAACCAGTTGACGAAGTAGAGGCGCGGCAGCTTGGCCGGGTCGGTGCGTCCGCCCATCGACAGCCAGTGGGCGAAGTAGTCGCCCATGTTGTAGCCGCAGAAGGGCAGCATGGCGAACGGGTCGCGGCGCAGCTCGCCAACCTTGTTCTCGGCCGCGGCGGTGCCTTCCGAGGCGACCGACGAGCCCATGAACACGCCGTGCTCCCAGTCGAAGGCCTCGGTGACCAGCGGCACCGCCGAGGCCCGGCGCCGCCGACAGAGGCGCGATGCACGCCCTTGGGATCCTCCCATTCGGGCGCGATGGTCGGGCACTGGTGGGCCGGGGCGGCGAAACGGGCGTTCGGGTGGGCGGCGGGTTCGCCCGAGGCCGGATCGTGGGCCGCGCCCTTCCAGGTGGTCAGGCCTTCCGGCGCCTGCTTGGTCAGGCCCTCCCACCAGACGTCGTTGTCGGCGGTGAGCGCCGTGTTGGTGAAGACGGTGTTGGTCGCCAGGGTGGCCAGGGCGTTCTGGTTGGTGTTGCGGCTGGTGCCCGGCGCGACGCCGAAGAAGCCGGCCTCGGGGTTCACGGCGTACAGGCGGCCGTCGTCGCCGAAGCGCATCCAGGCGATGTCGTCGCCGATGGTCTCGGCCTTCCAGCCTTCCAGGGTCGGCTGGAGCATGGCCAGGTTGGTCTTGCCGCAGGCCGAGGGGAAGGCGGCGGCGACGTATTTGGCGCGGCCCTTGGGATCGGTCAGCTTGAGGATCAGCATGTGCTCGGCCAACCAGCCCTCGTCGCGGGCCATGACCGAGGCGATGCGCAGCGCGTAGCATTTCTTGCCCAGCAGGGCGTTGCCGCCGTAGCCCGAGCCGTAGGACCAGATCTCGCGGGTCTCGGGATAGTGGACGATCCACTTCTCCTCGTTGCAGGGCCACGGCACGTCGGCCTGGCCGGGAGCCAGCGGGGCGCCCAGGGTATGGACGGCGGGGACGTATTCGCCGTCCGAGCCCAGCACGTCCAGCGCCGGCTTGCCCATGCGGGTCATGATGCCCATCGAGACGGCGACATAGCCGCTGTCGGTGATCTCGACGCCCAGGGCGCTGATCTTGGAGCCGAGCGGCCCCATGGAGAAGGGCACGACGTACATGGTCCGGCCGGCCATGCAGCCGTCGAACAGGCCGTCCATGCGGGCGCGCATCTGGACCGGATCGGCCCAGTTGTTGGTCGGGCCGGCGTCGGCCTGGTTCGCCGGGCAGATGAAGGTGCGGCTCTCGACGCGGGCGACGTCCTTGGGATCCGAGGCGGCGTAGTAGCAGCCGGGGCGCTTAGCCTGGTCCAGCTCGCGCAGGGTGCCCTTGGCGATCAGGTCGGCGACGATGGCGGCCTTCTCGGCCTCGGAGCCGTCGCACCAGTGGACGCGGGCGGGCTTGGTCAGGGCGGCGATCCGCTGGACCCAGGCGACGAGGCCGGCGT
The DNA here is from genome assembly GCF_057364705.1 of Brevundimonas sp. CURTG3B2_SDJG. Classification (NCBI taxonomy): domain Bacteria; kingdom Pseudomonadati; phylum Pseudomonadota; class Alphaproteobacteria; order Caulobacterales; family Caulobacteraceae; genus Brevundimonas; species Brevundimonas sp. CURTG3B2_SDJG. The sequence goes on along the minus strand of NZ_JBNFOJ010000118.1, from coordinate 6,747 downwards.
GGTTCGTGGGGGCCGGGTGCAGGCCCGGGATGGCGGAAGCCGTCACTGTCACTCTCCTGAACGTCGCGCCCGGCGATCTGGCGTCGCCGTGGCCGTCTCCCTTGCGCGTCTTCACGCAATGTTTCAGCGGCGGAATGACATCGAAGCGGCCGTTGCGTCAACCGACGCACGTTTCAACCTCTCGCGAGCGTCGCCGGACCCCGGACCTGCACATTTCCGTTCGCGGCGAGGCCTTGGGCGGGGTATCGGACGGCCCATGCAGACGATGGATCCGGTCCGGCCGACTCCCCAGGGCGCCCTCGCCTCGCCCGCCGTGGCGCGGAACACGGCGCCGATCCTGGAGGTGCTGAAAGCCCACCTGCCGGCGCGTGGCCGGGTGCTGGAGATCGCCAGCGGATCGGGCGAGCACGCCGTCGCCTTCGCCGGCGCCCTGCCCGGCCTGGACTGGACGCCCAGCGATCCGTCGGCCGAGGCGCGCGCCAGCATCACCGCCTGGGCGGAGACCGCCGGCCTGGCCAATCTCAGACCGCCTCTGGCCCTGGACATGCTGGATGAGACGACCTGGTCGACGCCCCAGGTCGACGCGATCGTCTGCATCAACATGGTCCACATCAGCCCCTGGGCGGCGACCGAGGGCTTGATGCGTCTGGCCGGTCAGGCTCTGCGGCGGCCCGGAGGCCTGCTGGCGCTGTACGGCCCCTATCGCGAGCCCAAGGTCGAGTTGGCCCCCTCCAACGCCGCTTTCGACGAGAGCCTGAAGGCGCGGAACCGGGACTGGGGCCTGCGCGAGCGAGAGGCGGTGACGGCGGCGGCGAAGGCGGAGGGCCTGGCGCTGACGCTGCGGATCGCCATGCCTGCGAACAACATCATGCTCTTGTTCCGGACGCTCTGATCCTCGGGTCAAGCCCGAGGATGACGGGTGTGCTAGGGGCTGCGCATGAGCTTTTCTCGAACCTACGACGGCCCTGAACCCGTTCGGATCAACAAATGGCTGGGCCAGTCGGGCGTCTGCTCGCGGCGCGAGGCCGACGCCCTGATCGCGGACGGCCTGGTGTCGGTGGACGGCGAGGTGGTGCGCGACGCGGGCCGCAAGCTGGAGGCCGGCCAGACGCTGACGCTGAACGACAGGGCCGAAGCGACCCTGGCCCAGGGGCAGACGATCGTGCTGCACAAGCCGGTCGGCTATGTCTCGGGCCAGCCCGAACCGGGTAAGGTCCCGGCGGCGCGGCTGCTGACCCTGGCCAATCGGATCGGCGAAGGCGAACCGCCCGGGCGCGTCGTCCTGCCGCCGATAGGACGGTTGGACGAGGATTCCCGTGGCCTGCTGCTTCTGTCGTCGGACGGGGTGGTGGCCAAGGCGGTGATCGGACCGCAGTCGGATTTGGACAAGGAGTATCTGGTCCGGGTGACCGGCCAGGTCACCGAGGCGAAGCTGACCAGGCTGCGCCACGGCCTGGAACTGGATGAGCGCAAGCTCAAGCCCGCCCGGGTGACCATGGTCGAGCCCCAACTGCTGCGCTTCGTGCTGAAGGAAGGCCGCAACCGGCAGATCCGCCGCATGTGCGACCTGGTTGAGCTGCGGGTCATCGACCTGCTGCGCATCCGGATCGGGCCGCTGGCGCTGGCCGACCTGCCCGAGGGTCGGTGGCGGACGCTGACGGACGAGGAGCGGGCGGCGCTGATCGCGGGGTGAACCGCACCGAGTGCAACGTGCGCGGCACGGTCGCCACCTTCCGTCATTCCGGGGCGCCAGGGGATCAAGCCCGTGGTTCGACGCGCCGCCCCGTCCGAGAGCGCTGCCCTGGGTTCCGGGTTCTTCGCTGCGCGAAGCCCCGGAATGACGGTGAAAAGGTGAATGTACACTCCGGAAAAATGGAGTGCACATCGTGCACATTTTTGGCCTAGCGTTTGATCTGTAACGGGATTTTTGACGCCTGAAAGTGCACTTGCCGGCCAAAGCGCACTCCGCCGGTCTGTTCGATTGTCAAAGACCCGAGGTGGAGAAGCCTAGCGGGTTGGTGCGTCAGATTCGGTCGCATCGTTTCTCGCTCCCCAGAGCTCGGCTTCGACTCCTACGCCGGGACATAGGTCAGCAGGATCGCCTCCCCGCCGATCCGCTCGCTGGAGACCAGGCGGAGCGGGGGCCGGGGACCGGCGAAGAAGGGCTTGCCGCCGCCCGTTACGACCGGATGGAGGTAGATCCGGTAGGCGTCGATCAGGCCGAGTTCGCCGAGGCTCCGCGCCAGTTCGGGCCCGCCGACCTCGATCTCGCCGTCGACCTCGGCCTTGAGCTTGCGGACCGCCCCCTCGACGTCGTCGCCGATCAGGGTGGCGTTGGGGCCGACTGATTTGAGCGTGCGCGACACGACCCATTTGTGGTGAGCGCGCCAGCCCTCGGCGAACTCGCGATCCGCGGAGGACCACTCCGGATGATCCTCGTCCCAGTAGCGCATGATCTCGTACAGGCGGCGGCCGTAAATGCTGCCGGCCTGGCCGCGCACCTGGTCGATGAAGTGACGGAACAGGACGGCGTCGGGCCCGAACTTGTCGTGGTCGACATAGCCGTCGAGCGACTGGTTCATGCCGAAGACGAGGCGCGCCATCCTAGGCGGCCTTTCCAGCCAGTTGCGGGTTCCTCGCCTCCGCCGCCAGGAACGGCTTCATCTGATCGGCCAGGGCGCGCTTGAAAGCCGGGCGAGCCTCGGCGCGGGCGACATAGTCCGCCAGGGCCGGGTAGTCGACCAGGATGTCGGTGTGGCGCAGGTCGCGGAGGACGTGCGTCATCAGGATGTCGGCGGCGCTGAAGCGGTCGCCGGCGAACCATTTGCGATCGCCCAGTGCGGCCTGAAGGTCGGCCAGGCGACGGCGCAGCTGGGGTTCGACTTGCAGGCGGCGTTCCTTGGCCCAGGCCTCTTCGGGATGGAAGATGTCGATGGTGGCCAGTTCGGCGACGAAGGGCTCGACGCTGTTCATCGCCGCGAACAGCCAGGTCAGGACCATGGCTCGACCGGCGTCGTCCGCCGGCATCAGCTGGTCGGAGGCCTGGGCGATCCATAGGACGATGGCGCCGGATTCGAACATTTCGACCTTGCCGTCGCTGTAGGCCGGCACCTGGCCGAACGGCTGCCTGGCCCGGTAGGCAGGCGTGGCCTGGTCCTCGAAGCCGATCAGGTGGTCGTCGTAGCCGAGACCCGCCTCCTCCAGCGCCCAGCGGACGCGGATGTCGCGGACCGAGCCCTGGGCGAAGGGCGGCACCCACTTGAACGCGGTGACCTTGATCATGGGAGGCTCCTTCCTGGATCGGGCGCCGTCCGCGCCTCGCATCGTTGACGAAAAGGTTGATATCAACCTATTATGCGGCATGTCAATCGCGACCGCCGACTTCGCCGCCACCGTCCACATCCGCGACCACTGCCTGTGTCTGCACGCACAGCGGGCGGCGCGGGCGCTGTCGCGGCGGTTCGACGAGGCGTTCCGGACCGTCGGGATCACCAGCGGCCAGTTCTCGCTGCTGAACAGCCTGAACCGGCCAGAGCCGCCGACCATCGGCGCGGTGAGCGCCGTCCTGGGCATGGACCGGTCGACGGTCACGGCCAATCTGAAGCCGCTGGAGCGGATGGGCGCCGTCGTGATGCGCGTCGACGCGGCCGACAGACGCGGGCGGCGAGTGGCTCTGACCGAGGCGGGCCGTGCGCTGCTGGCGGCCGCGACGCCGATCTGGGTCGCCGAGCACGGCGCGATCGAGACCGAGTTGAGCGGCGGCGGCGACGCCCTGCGCGCGGGGCTGCGCCGGGTCGCCTAGGCTAGAGGCCGTATAGCGACAGCCCGGCGTTGGTGAGGATGAAGACGCCGCACCAGAACACGACGCCGATCATGCCCAGGGCGACCTGGCCCGCCGGCTCCACGAGGAACTGATCGCGCCAGTCGGTGTCGTTCCTGCCGGCCCGCCACTTGGCGAAATGAAGCGCGCGGCGAAGCCAGTCGACGATCATCAGCAGCAGCAGGAACACCACGACGGCCAGCTTCAGGTGCGGATAGCCCAGCACCGTGAGCAGGGCGACCAGGGCCGCGGTCCAGCCGAACGCCCATACCGCCTGGCTGAGCGAATGGCCGCCGAGATAGCGCATCTCGCCCCACCACGAGAGCACCGGGCGTCCGTCGGCGGTCGCCTCGCGCTCGCGATGGAAGGTGGCGAAGCCCAGGGTGCGCGTCGCCTCATAGGTCAGGAACAGCGAGATCGGGATCACGACGATCAGAAGGCCGCTGCGGATCGACCCGTCCAGAGGGACGGCGGCCAGAAGGACGCTGTGGACGACCGCGGACAGGCCGCCGACGGTCAGCAGCATGAAGCCGACATCCTTGAAGTCGCGGCTGAACAGCAGGCGGGCGCCGTTCCTCAGGATGTAGATGCCGAAGAGCGAGAAATAGTACCGCCAGTCCGGATGGATGGTCAGGTGCAGGCCCAGGGGCGAGAACAGCTCGACGATCCAGCGACCCAGCGGATCGCCCCACGACCCGACCAGCACGGCCAGGACCTTGTCGAGGTAGCCGACGATGGTGGTGAACACCGCCCCGACGCCGAACCGCAGCGTCCGTTCCGCCAGGGCGAAGAGCGACAGGCCCGCGAAAATCCGGCCCAGGGCGCCGAACAGCCCGTCGGCGACGACGCGCCCCATGATCCGACCCAGCATCGCCCCTCCCAAGGTCCCGTGCGAGACCACGCTACCGAGCGTTGCATCCGTTGTCAGCCATTGTTCCGCGAACCGGCCTTCGCCGATCAGCTTGACCGCCGCGACAAGGCTGCGGCGCCGGCCCGTTCCTCGAAAGGGGTGACCCGGCCGGCCTTCGCGGCGATGATGGCCGCCGGAGGCCCGATGAACGTCCTGACCATCCTGCGATCCGTGGAGGAACTGCTCTACGAGGTCATGTCGTGGCTGCTGTTCTATCCGCGCACCCTGTTCGCCACCCTGCGCCACCCGCTGAAGACGATGCGGTATTCGGACCAGGAGCAGCGCGACAAGCCCGAGAAGCAGTACCTGGAGACCCTCAGCCCGCCGCTGTTCCTGGTGCTGAGCATCCTGCTGGCCCACGGGATCGAGTTGGCCTTCGGCTTCCGGGTCGAGGAGCGGTCCGGGTTGGGCCGGATGGTGACCGACAGCGACCAGAACCTGCTGGCCTTCCGCGCCCTGATGTTCAGCCTGCACCCGCTGCTGTTCGCCTGGGCGTTCCTGAAGCTGTCCGGCCGGAAGATCGACCGGGACAGCCTGCGCGCGCCCTTCTTCGCCCAATGCTACCTGTCCGGCGCGACCTCGATCCTGGTCAGCCTGGCGTCGCTGGGCGTGCGCGACCCGCGGGAGTGGACGACGCTGGCGGGGGCCGCCGTCGTGATCGCGGCCACCGTCTGGTACGTGGCGGTGCAGCGGCTGTGGCTGATGCATGTGGAGGGGATGACGCGCCTGCGGGCCTGGGCCTGGGCGCTGGGCGTTTTCGCGACGGCCACCGGCCTGGTGTTCGCCGCCGACGTCCTGGTGGACTAGCGGTCGCCCCTCAGGCCTCTTCGGCGGGACGCGACACGGCCTGGGCCAGACCCCGCACCCTGGCGTTCAGGTCGGCGATCTCGGCGACGGTCAGGCCCGAGCGTTTCAGCAGTTCCTCCAGCAGGCAGCCGGCGCGGTCCTCCAGCGCCCTGCCCTCTCCCGTCAGTTCGACCACCACCTGGCGCTCGTCGTTCGGGTTGCGCCGGCGATCGACGAGGCCGGCGGACTCCAGCCGCTTCACCAGGGGGGTGATGGTGCTGGGTTCCAGGTCCAGCCGCTCGGCGATCCGGCCGACGGTGCGGGGGCCGCCCTCCCAGAGCACGCTGAGCACCAGGTACTGGGGATAGGTCAGGCCCAGGGCGTCCAGCAGCGGCTTGTAGGCGCGGTTGATGGCGATGCCGGCGGCGTAGACCGCGAAACAGAGCTGACCGTCCAGCGACACGGCGGGCTTGGGCATGACGGACTCCTTCGCCCTTCATATGGGGCCGGGGCGAAGGAATACATATCGCGATAAAGAATATCCGAGCAACGATCCGGCGTGACGAAAGCCGGACAAGGTCGGGACCGCCCGGCGTCCCGGACGGCCCCGAGGCGATCCCGTGCGTCGCCTAGAGCGGCATCATCACATTGCCGTCGCAGTAGAAGGCCGGATAGGCGTCGTAGTAGCCGGACGGCACATAGGCGCGCTGCACCCAGGTGTGCTCGCCCCAGCCGCCGCAGCCGGAGTCGGTGACCACGCCGCCCTCCTGGGTCTTGGCCGCGTCGTGGTACCAATAGTAGGTGTAGCCGGTCTCCTCGGGCCCGTATTCCTGCGCCGCCATGCCCATCGAACCGACGGCGGCGAAGGCGACGGCCGCGACGGCGGCGATGCTCCGGATCTTCCTCAACATGCAGACCTCCCTGAAATGCGCCTGACGCGCGAATTCAGGGGATGGCGAGCGGGCGCGGGCCGCAACTCAAAGTTTCGTGACGTTAACAGCTTGGCTATTGAGGGTTGCCGGGAGGCGGCGCGCCGACGCGCTCCATTCGCGACAAATTCGGACCACGCGCATCCAAGGGCCGGGCTCGGGGCCTCTTCGCCTTCGGAAACGACTGGGGAGAGCGTTCCATGATCCGACAGCTTCCGGCGCTTTGCGCCGCCCTCATCGCCCTGGCGCTCACGCCCGTGGCGGCCCCAGGCCCAGGCCCCAGCCGGGGCCGCGGCCGGACC
>NZ_JBNFOJ010000117.1:0-8886 GCF_057364705.1 Brevundimonas sp. CURTG3B2_SDJG | reverse complement strand
CGGGGGCCCGGGCGATGGTCCTGCTGCCCGAGGAAGGCGATCTGACTACTGGTTGGCGTCGGCGCCCGACGCGCTGGAAGCCGCCGAGGCCCTGCTGACCCCAGACGTGATGGGCGCGGCGCGGTGGGCCTGGGAAAGGGGCGAGCCGGCCGGCTTCGGAACCGGCACCTGCCGCAGGGGCGGCTGGACCTTTCGGCCGCTGGAGGGCGTGCGCGGACGCGCCGGAGTCGCCGGGATCGAGGCCGCCGGCCTATCGCCGGGATCCGACGAGGAGCGGCTGGCGCTGGCGCTGCTGGACCAGGGGGCCGTGTCGCTCGAGCGCGCCGAGCTGGCGACCAATGCGGTCGAGACCGAGACCCTGCGGCGCGCCGACCGTTTTCGGTCAGCCTTGATGAACTCGGTCAGCCACGACCTGCGCACGCCGCTGTCGACGGTGCTGGGGGCGGCGACGACCCTGATCGACTACGGCAAGTCCCTGACGCCGACGGTGCGCGCCGACCTGCTGCTGTCGATCCGCGAGGAGGCGGAGCGACTGAGCCGCTACGTCGGCGACCTGCTGGACATGACGCGGCTGGAAGGCGGCGGGCTGAACGTCAAGAGCGACTGGATCGACGCCCGCGACGTGCTGAACGCGGCCGCCGAACGGGTCGCGCGCCGCCTGCAGACGCGCCGAATGACCCGCGACTTCCCGGCCAGCCTGTCGGTGGTCCAGGCCGATCCGGGGCTTCTGGAGCAGGCCCTGGTCAACATCCTGGAGAACGCCATCGCCTACAGCCCGGACGGATCGACGATTGAGCTCGCCGCCTATGAAGACCGCGGCTCGGTGGTCATCTCGATCGAGGACGAGGGCAAGGGCATTCCGACCGCCGAACTGGAGCGGGTGTTCGACAAGTTCCGGCGCATGGAGGAATCCACCGACCGCTCCAAGGGCGCGGGCCTGGGCCTGGCCATCGCCAAGGGCTTCGTGGAGGCCCTGAACGGCCGCATCGCCGCCGCCAGCCCCATCGCCGAGGGACGGGGCACGCGCGTGCTGATCAGCCTGCCCAAGGCTGTCGCCACCCATCCCGATCTTCTCTAGCGTCACCTCATGTCCGCCCTACGCCCGCAGATCCTGGTCATCGACGACGAGCCGCAGATCCACCGCTTCCTGTCGCCGGCGCTGGACGCCGCCGGATACGATCCCAAGCGGGCGGACAGCGGGCAGGAGGGCTTAAGGGGCATCGCCCTGTGGTCGCCCGACGCGGTGGTGCTGGACCTGGGCCTGCCCGACATGGACGGCAAGGACGTGCTGGCGCGAGCGCGGGAGTTCTACGCCGGCCCGATCATCGTGTTGTCGGCCCGGGACCGCGAGGCGGAGAAGATCGCGGCCTTGGACCTGGGAGCCAACGACTATGTCGAAAAGCCGTTCGGGGTGGGCGAGCTGCTGGCCCGGTTGCGCGTCAACCTGCGGCAGGCCAGGGCGCGGCCCGAGGATACCGGCCCGCTGACGGCGGGCGAGGTGATGATCGATCTGGAGCGCCGCCGGGTGTCGAAGGGGGGCGAGCCCGTGCGGCTGACGCCCAAGGAGTACGAGGTGCTGGCGCGGCTGGCGCGGGACGCGGGCAAGGTCATCGGGCATCGCGATCTGCTGACGGCGGTGTGGGGGGCGGCCCACGCGGAGGACACCCAGTATCTGCGGGTCGTGATCGGCCAGCTGCGTCACAAGCTGGAGGCTGATCCGGCCCAACCGCGGTTGATCCAGACCGAGCCGGCGGTGGGGTATCGGCTGGCGGTGTGAACCAAAGCCTGGTTGGCGGTTTCTCTCGGTGGAGTGTCAGCGGAGCCATGTCATGCCTCTTACGTCCGGAACCGCGGCCCCGCGGCTGAGGCCCTGGATGATCATCGTCCCGGTCTCGGCCCTGGCGGCGACGGCGCTGGGCTTGTTCGCGCTGAACAGCATTCCGTTGCCGTCCGCCGCCCCGATCGACTCCGGAGACGCCGTCCAGATCAGCGTGATCGCGCCCGTGGAACCCGAGGTGTCCCCCGGCGAAAGGATGGAGGTCGGTCAGTTGGTCGACGGCTACGATCCGACCCTGGTCCCGGCGACGCAATCCGAAGACGTCGATGCGGACGGCTATCAGGCCGCCTACGCCTCGGCCTGGTTGGAGCCGGCCGACGAACCGCCGCCGCCCGCCCGGGTCTGGCGAGACGTTCCGGTGGTGTCTCCCACGGCGCCGCAACCGGAGGCCGCTCCGGCCAGCAACCCCTACGGCTTCGACGCGCCGGGACCCGACTACGACGCCGCGCGCGGGCCCGGCGGGAACGGCTGGACCGGATCGAGGCCGAGGCCTCGGCGCGGCCTCTGCTGGACGCCGACACGGCATTCTACTGACATAATGTCACTTCTTGTGGCGACCCACGCGAACTTGACGCCACGTGATCTTGGCAGCCGCCGCCGCGCGGTCTAGGTCGAAACCTCAACCGTTCTCTGGGAGAGACCCGCATGCCCGATCTGGCTGAAGTCACCGAATACATCCGCGGCGCCGTGGGCGACAATTCCGGTCTGGGAAAGACCGTGAAGCTGGACCTGGGCGACGCCGGCAAGATCTTCATCGACGGGGCCTCGTCGCCGAACACGGTGACCAACGAGGACAAGCCTGCCGACGCCACCGTCTCGATCTCGTGGGACGACTTCATGTCCCTGTCCGAGGGCAAGCTGGACCCGATGATGGCCTTCATGCAGGGCAAGCTGAAGATCGCCGGCGACATGATGATCGCCCAGAAGCTGGCCCCGCTGCTGAAGCGTTGAGCCGGCTCTAGACCAGACCCTTCCAGCGGCGCGACGTCCCCGGACGTCGCGCCGTTTGCTTATCGACGAGGAACCTCCCATGGAATTCCGGCACAGCGACAAGGCCCTGCACTGGCAGGAGCGCGTCCAGCGCTTCATGGATGACAAGATCATCCCCCGCTCGGCGGAGTACTGGGCTCAGGTCCGCGAGGACCACACCCGCCAGCCGCCCGTCATGGAGGAGATGAAGGCCCAGGCCCGGGAGGCCGGCCTCTGGAACATGTTCCTGCCGGGCGAGCACGGCGCGGGGTTGACCAACTTGGAGTACGCCCCCCTGGCGGAGATCATGGGCCGTCACCTGTGGTCGGCGGAGGTGTTCAACTGCAACGCCCCCGACACCGGCAACATGGAGGTGCTGCACATGTACGGGAACGCCGAGCAGCAGGCGCGCTGGCTGAAGCCGCTGATGGCCGGCGAGATCCGCTCGGCCTTCCTGATGACCGAGCCGGCGGTGGCTTCGTCCGACGCCACCAACATCGAGACGCGCATCGAGCGCGACGGCGACCACTACGTGATCAACGGGCGCAAGTGGTGGTCCACCAACATGGGCCATCCGAACGTCGCCATCACCATCGTCATGGGCAAGACCGACACCGGCGCGGCGATGCACCAGCAGCAGTCGCAGATCCTGGTGCCGGTGAACACGCCCGGCTTCCGCATCGAGCGGATGCTGTCGGTGTTCGGCTATGACGAGCGCCCGATCGGCCACGCCGAGGTGGTGCTGGAGAACGTTCGCGTGCCGGCCGAGAACCTGATCGCAGGCGAAGGCCGCGGCTTCGAGATCGCCCAGGGCCGGCTGGGGCCAGGCCGCATCCACCATTGCATGCGCACCATCGGCGCGGCGGAGCGGGCGCTGGATCTGATGGTCGAGCGGCTGCTGACCCGCACGGCGTTCAAGAAGAAGATCGCCGAGCACTCGGTCTGGGAGCAGCGGGTCGCCGAGGCGCGCATCAACATCGAGATGTCCCGCCTGATGGTGCTGAAGGCCGCCTGGATGATCGACCAGGCGGGGGCCAAGAACGCCAAGTCCGAGATCGCCCAGATCAAGGTCGCGGCGCCACGCATGGCGCTGAAGATCATCGACGACGCGATCCAGGCCTTCGGCGGCGCGGGCGTGTCGGGCGACACCCCGCTGGCCGAGCTCTACGCCGGGGTGCGGACGCTTCGCCTCGCCGACGGGCCGGACGAGGTGCACAACCGCACCATCGCCAAACTGGAATACGCCAAGCACGGCGCGAAGGTCTGATCCGATCCAGGCCTTTGCGCCGCGCCCGCATCGGTCCATATCCGGGCCATGGCTATGCGTGGTGAACGATCCGGACGGCGTCGCGATCCGGTGGCGAAGGCGGCCCAGGCAGGCGTGACGACCGCGCCGGACGGGCCGCCGACCTGGCATGCGCTGGCCGATCTGGCCAGGCTGGTCCAGCGCTCGAACGCGCCCCAGCTGCGCCTGAGGCTGGTCGCCGCCATCGCCATGACCCTGGGCGGCAGGGCCTGGGGCGTGCTGGCCCCCCTGGTGCTCGGTGCGGCGGTGAACCATCTGGCCGCGGGGCAGGGGGCCGGGCGTCGCCTTCGGCCTGGGCTTCGCCGCCTTCGCCGTGGGATGGGCCTTCGTGCGGCTGCTGTCGGCGATCGCGCCCAACGCCTCGGACGTGGTCTTCGCGCCGGTGCGCGCCGCCGCTCAGCGCACGGCGGCGGCCGAAACCTTCGCGCATGCCTTGAGCCTGTCGCTGGACTTCCACCAGACCAAGCGGTCAGGGTCGCTGTCGCGGACCATGGACCGGGGCTCACGGGCGGTGGACTTCCTGCTGCGCATCCTGGCGTTCAACCTGGTCCCGACCGGGGTCGAACTGGTGCTGGCCGCCGGCGTGCTGGGCGGCCGCTACGACTGGCGTTTCGGGGCCCTGGCGGTGATCGTGGTGGCGATCTACGCCGTCTCGACCTTCGCCCTGTCGAATTGGCGGATCGAGCACCGGCGCGAGATGAACACGGCCGACACCCAGGCCGCCGGCGTGTCGGTGGACGCGCTGCTGAACTACGAAACGGTCAAATCGTTCGGGGCCGAGGCGCGGGCCGCGCGGACCTATGACCAGGCGCTGGGCGACTACACCCGGGCGGCCCTGAAGGCGAACAGCTCCCTGGCGCTGCTGAACGTGATCCAGGCGGTGATCATGAACGTCGGCCTGGGCGTGATGGCGGTGTTGGCCGGCTTCGAGGCTGCGGCCGGGCGGATGGGGCCGGGCGACGTGACGGCGGCCGTGCTGATCATGATCAGCCTCTACGCTCCGCTGAACATCCTGGGCTTTGCCTACCGAGAAATCCGCCAATCCTTCATAGATATGGAGGAGATGCTGAAGGTGACGCGGCAGACGCCGCAGGTCGCCGACGCCCCCGACGCGGTCGTCCTGCCCCGGCCCGCCGACGGCTGCGCGGCCGAGTTGAGGTTCGAGGACGTGGGCTTCCGGCACGACGCGCGGGCGAACGGCCTGGAGGACGTCTCCTTCGTGGCCGCACCGGGCACGACCACAGCGTTGGTCGGACCTTCGGGGTCAGGCAAGTCGACGATCGTGAAGCTGGCCCTGCGGCTGCTGGACCCCCAGCAGGGCCGGGTGCTGATCGACGGACGCGACGTCCGGGCGGTGACGCAGGAATCCCTCCGCGCGGCGGTGGCGCTGGTGCCGCAGGATGTCGCCCTGTTCAACGACACGCTCAGGGCCAACATCGGCTTCGCCCGGCCCGAGGCGGACGAGGCGGCGATCTGGGCGGCGGCGGACGCCGCGGAGCTGGACGAGTTCATCCGGGCCCTGCCGGACGGGCTGGACACCGTGGTCGGCGAGCGCGGCCTGAAGCTGTCGGGTGGGGAGCGCCAGAGGGTCGGTATCGCGCGCGCCCTTCTGGCCGACCCCTGCATCCTGATCCTGGACGAGGCGACCAGCGCCCTGGACAGCCGCACCGAGGCGGCGATCCAGAAGACGCTGCGCAAGGCGCGCTCGGGGCGCACGACCCTGGTGGTGGCGCACCGCCTGTCGACGATCGCCGACGCCGACCAGATTCTGGTCCTGAAGGCCGGCCGCGTTATCGAGCGAGGGGCGCACCATCAGTTGGTGGCCCGCCAGGGCGGCGAATACGCGGCCCTGTGGCGCAAGCAGACGCGAGGGGCGCGCCAGCCGGTCTAGGCTCAGCCCGCGCGGCCGAGCTTCTGGTCGATCAGCCGGTCCAGCTCGGCCCGGATCTCATGGCGTTGCTCCCCGGAGTCGGCGGGCAGGGTCATGAGCAGCCGCAGCGACTGGGCGAAGACCGGAACCACGCGCCAGTCGAACGGGCGCCGGGCGAGGCGGCGTCCACGAGGTCGCACAGGGAAGCCGCGGCGAAGCAGAGGTCCTGATGGTCGAACGGCCCGGCGGAGTCGATGACGGCGTTGGCCAGCCGGTACACGGCGCCCAGGGCCGCCTGTTCGTCCTCGCCCGGGGCCGGCGCGCGGACAGCCGCCAATTCCGCGATGCGGGCCCCTATCTCCTCGAGACTGCGGGGCTGCATGGCGTCGAGGTTTGCGCGCGCCTGGGCCAGGGCCGCGCCGATGCTGACGCCCCCGGCCTCGTCGATGATCCTGGACAGGCGCGATCGCCGCCGAGCGTGGGTGATGACCGCGCTCATGCGCGCCCTTCCGCCGCGGCGGCCTTCTCGGCCTCGAAGCGCAGCCTTGCGGATCAGGTCGGAGCGGCGCTCCTCCCCGGGCGCGCGACCCGCTCGGAAGCGCCGGTCAGGGCCGAAATAGTCGCCCACCTCCAGGAAGGGGCGGCTGTCACGGGCGACCCAGACGATCCGCTCCAGCAGGCTGGCGGCGCTGAAAGGCTTGGTGATGACGAAGTTCGCGCCGCAGTCGCGCGCCTCGGACACGCGTGATCGGCGGACGTGGGCGGCGGTCATGATGACGGGGGCGAAGGCGTTGGGATCCAGGCCCGAGCGCCGCAGCCAGCGCACCATCGCATAGCCGTCCATGTCCGGCATTTCGCTGTCGACGACGATCAGGTCGACGGGATGGTCCTTCAGGATGTCGATCGCCTCGGCGGCGCTATGGCAGGCGTACTTGGTCTTGATGCCGAAGCCGAGCAGGGCGCTGGCGGTGATGTCCAGGCCGAACGGCGAATCATCGACGACCATGGTCACCGCGCCGGTCAGATTGATCACGGCGCTGTCGCGCAGCGCCTCGGCCAGCCCTTGACTCATACAGTCGTCCTCAGCGCGAACGAAGACCGGAAAACCCGGATGACGCGACGCTGTCAGACGCCGGTGTGCGCAAGGTTAACGGTCTTAGCCGAGTCGGCCGATGGCGTAGAAGCGCGCCGCTCTGTCGCGGCGCAACTGGTCGGGGGACAGGCCGGACAGAGTCTTCAGTTCGTCCGCCAAGGCGTCGCCCACGCCGGCCATGGCGCCCTCGCGGTCGGCGTGGGCCCGCCGATCGGCTCGGGAATGATGCGGTCCACGATCTTCAGCTCGACCAGGTCGGGCGCGGTGATTTTCATGGCCATGGCGGCGTCCTTGGCCCGTCCGCCGTCGCGCCACAGGATGCCGGCCGCGCCTTCGGGCGAGATCACCGAATAGATCGAATGCTCCAACATCAGGACCCGGGAAGCCGAGGCGATGGCGATGGCCCCGCCCGACCCGCCTTCGCCGGTGATGGTGGCGATGGAGGGCACGCCCAGCGTCAGGCCACGTTCGGTGGAGCGGGCGATGGCCTCGGCCTGGCCGCGCTCCTCGGCGCCCAGGCCTGGGTAGGCGCCGGCGGTGTCGACGAAGGTCAGGACCGGCAGGCCGTACTGCTCGGCCATATCCATCAGGCGGACCGCCTTGCGATAGCCCTCCGGCCGGGCCATGCCGAAATTGTGGGTCAGGCGGGTCTGGGTGTCGTGGCCCTTCTCGTGGCCCATCACGACGACCGATTGACCACGGAAGCGGGCCAGACCGCCCAGGATGGCCTGGTCGTCGCCGAACTGGCGGTCGCCCTTCAGTTCGACGAAATCGGTGAACAGGGCCTCGACGTAATCGACGAAGTGCGGACGTTGCGGGTGACGCGCGACGGCGGTTTTCATCCACGGGTCGAGCGCGGCATAGGTCTTCTTGCGAAGCTGCTCGGCCTTCTTGCGCAGGCCCTCGATCTCCGAATCGAACGACCCGGCCGTCGAGGCCAGCAGCGACAGCTCCTCGATCTTGGCCTCCAGGTCGGCGATCGGCTTTTCGAAGTCGAGGTAGTGGGCGGCCATCAAGGCGTCTTTGCTTTGCGCGCCGTTCGGCGCTTCGGAAGGCGGCGGAACCTAGTCAGGTCAACGCCAGGGGGCAAGCGGCGGTTCAGTCCTCCCGCGCCAGAGGGTGCTTTGAACGCACCATCCTGGCCAGCCTGTCGGTGGCGACGTGGGTGTAGATCTGGGTGGTGGCGATGTCGGCGTGGCCCAAAAGGGTCTGGACCACGCGGAGGTCGGCTCCACCCTCCAGCAGATGGGTGGCGAAGGCGTGGCGCAGGACGTGGGGGCTGACCCGGGCCGGGTCCAGGCCCGCGTCCACGGCGGCCTGGTCCAGCAACTGGGCGAAGCGGCGCGGGGTCAGGTGGCTCTTGCCGACGGGGGAGGGGAACAGCCAGACGCTATCGGGCGTCTCGGGCTTGCGGGCCGCGTCGCGAGCGGCCAGCCAGGCCTTCACCGCCTCGCGCGCCGAGGCGTTCAGGGGCGCCAGTCTTTCCTTCCCGCCCTTTCCGCGCACGATCAGCCAGGCGGGATCGCGGCGCACGGCCTCGACCTTCAGCGCCAGCAGCTCCGAGACGCGCAGACCCGAGGCGTAGGCCAGCTCGACCAAGGCGACCAGCCGGACGCCGGCCGCTCCGTCGCGGCGGCTGGAGGCCTCCAGCAGGCGTTCGATTTCCTCGCCGGAGAGGGTCTTGGGCAGGGATCGTCCCTGTTTCGGCGCGTCCAGCCGGCGCGAGGGGTCGTCCGGGCGCCAGGCCTCGCCCAGGGCGAAGCGGTAGAACTGGCGCACCGCCGCGCGTCGCCGCGACTGGGTGGCCGGGG